>JBIJAE010000173.1:0-4196 GCA_044345895.1 Chitinophagaceae bacterium | reverse complement strand
GGTGGAATCGGTAAGATCACCGTAATGAAGGGTAAGCTTAACACCCTTCTCATGACGATCCTGGTAGAGATGATCGATGCGTGCAGTATTGAAAAGGGAGGACCGCCTTTTGATGCCATGCACCGTATATCCTTTTTTCAAAAGAAGCTCTGTAAGGTATGCGCCATCCTGTCCATTAACGCCTGTAACCAATGCAACTTTACTCATGGGAAATGAATTGTTTTATCTTCCTTAATGGCTTCAAAATTAGTGTAAAAAAATGAGGCTTGAGCCCATTCATCGTCCAGGCTTTTCTGTCTTCCAAATTTGCTTTGATCCTGTTGCTGATGGAAGCTGTGCTCTTTCCACCTTGACGCATTTTGATGATGGTCTGTGGGATATATGATAAATTTATTTCATGTTTCAACAGGAACCGCAACATGAGTTCATAATCAGCAGCTGACCGAAGTATGGTATTGAACAACCCGTATTTTTCATAGAGGGATCGGCGCACAAAAAAAGTGGGATGTGGGGGCATCCAGCCATTGTACATCGAAGATCTTTTGAAAGGCCCAGACTTCCAAGTTCTGACAATTTTTGAAACATCATCCCTGTCAACAAATACAAGGTCTGCATAGGTAGCATCTACCGCAGGGTCCTCAAAAACAGCGGCTACTTTTGCAATTACATGATTGTCTGCATAAAGATCATCGGCATTCAAAATACCGATCACATCGCCTGTGGCCATTGCAATGCCCTTGTTCATGGCAAAATAAATGCCCTCGTCTTTTTCTGAAATGCATTGTGCAACATGTGGAAAGCTCTCTACTATTTTGATTGTCTCATCGGTTGAGGCCCCATCCACAATGATGTGTTCTATCCTCTCGCAAGTTTGGCTGGCCACAGCTTTCAAGGTATCTGCAATGGTGGAAGCGGAGTTGAAAGAAACGGTGATGATGCTGATTTTGGGAGTTGAAGGGGTTGAAGTGGTTGAAGAGGTTGAAGAGGTTGAAGGGGTTGAAGGGTGTTGGCTCATGGGATCTAGGGCTTGATGGTTCTGGTTTTGACGAGGATGGCAGGGTTGCCCTGGTAAATGCCATAGGCCTCAAGGTTTTTTGTGGCGATGGAGCCAGCGGTCAATACACTGTGTGTAAATGCAGTAAGGCCTGGCCCTACCAGGGCTTTGGCACCGATCCAAACCCCGTCTTCGAGGGTAATGGGTTTTGCAATCAGTTCAAAACCGGGCGAACCATAATCATGGTTGCCTGTGCAAAGCATGGCGCCCTGTGAAATGCAAACATGGCTGCCAATATTGACATCAGTAATGTTGTCAATCCAACAGTTTTCACCCAGCCAAACATGGTCGCCCATTTTCAGTTTCCAGGGATACTTGATCTGGACACCCGGGCGGATGCGGGCTTCAATGCCAATCGTTGCACCGAACAATTCCAATACCCATTTCCTGAAACCACTGAATGGGATGATTGGATTGCGGACCAATAGTGGCCCCATCAGAAACCACAACAGCTGTTTGGTTCTGGAAGCACCAATGCTTTCGGTGTAAGCCTTGTTATTGGCATCGTAATGGGTAAAATCAACTTTCATTGAAATGCTGTTTTCATTCAGCAAATATGCTGCATTATGCTGTTTCTATTCAGCATTTTTAAATAATTGGTGGTATTGCTCCGCTGAAGCCAGGTTTTGCTGGTAGGATATTGCCAATGCCCAGGCCCCTTGACGGTATTCCTGCCATGCTGCATCCGGCATGTCAACAAATTCCTGGATCACTTCAGTAAAGCTGGATTGATCTGCCAGAGGAAGTTCCACGCCTGCTTTTTTTGACCTAAGCTTCTTCCATGGGGTCTGGTCGCTGATCAGCACCGGACATCCCACCGCCAATGCTTCAAAAATAGCATGTCCAAAATTTTCACCCTCGGTAGGCAGGGCAAACAGGTGTGATTTTTCAAGCAATGGCTTGATCTTGTGGTGCGGCAGGTCGATGTAGGTTGTAATATCAAACTTAAACTGAAGCTTTCCAATCATTTTTTTGCACATCGTCCAATACTCTTTGTCTTCTCGGGTAGCAACAATGTCCAACTTGATATCTCCCTTAGCGTTGGCCAGTGCCTCCAAGAGAAATTCCAATTTCTTGATGGGATGAAGCCTGCCAACAAAAATAATACGCAACTGACCGGTTGGTTTTTGAATGGCTGTCAGTTGATTGTTTACCGCAACTGGAAGATTGGGAGCCAACACAATGTTTTTTGCAGCAGGAAAAAACCGCTTGATGTCTTTGGTTTCATCCTCACCCGTCGAATGAAAGCTAAGGTATTTTCCAACGCCCATCATCCTTAACAACCATAGGTAAATAAATTTTTTGATAGGCTTTACTGACAAAGCAGAACTGCGCAACATTCCCCTGGGGGCGATGATGATTTTACCTGTGGCATATGCTGCCATGATGGGCTTGATCATGTTAGAGAACATGCTGTTCAGGTAAATCTTGTCGGGATCGATTTCTGTTATGACATCCTTTACTTTTTTGAACGTCATTGTTCCGGGGGAATAATACCAGATATGGTATCCATCCTGTTGAATCCATTGGTCTGCAACGATGTTTCTGAAAGGCTTTTTTTCATTGATATCACGATCAGATGTGAATACGTAAATATCATATTGTGACTTAAACCGCTCCACCAGGTTAACGACGGAACGGATAGGCCCGCCAGCTTTAAAAGCCGGTGCATACCAATCGCAGAATATGAGGAGTTTCGTTTTTATGTTCAAATGTTTATGTTCAAATTATATTTCTTGAATATTGTTTTTCCTGAGCCAGTGACCAAGCACCACAAATTGCCAAAGTTCCATCCACCTTATTGCAGGATCATGTTGCAGAAACCTGTTCCAATATTTTAGCAATGCACTGCGCCTGATAAAATTCCGATCGGCCAGGTCATTGATCTGGGCCGCACAAAATGACTGCAATTCGTTGCGCATCCATTTTTCCCAGGGAAGTACAAAACCTTGTTTTTTCCGGTGTACAATTTCATTGGGCAATAAAGGCTCCAAAGCCTCTACCAACAACTGTTTGGGGAAATGGGGGAATTTGATGTTGTCAGGGATCGAAAGTGCATATTCAACAAGCTTGTGGTCAAAAAATGGTTCCCGAATTTCCAACCCTACAGCCATGCTCATCTGGTCCGCATCCTTCAACAAGGTATTTTGGGTGTAGCCCATGTATTCTGCAATGCTGTATTGGCTGAACAGGTCAAATTTTTCAATCGACCTCAATTCATCCCTCAACATTTTTTCCAATCCTATGTGTTGAACATCGGTGTTCACCAATTGCCTGATCAGGTCAGGAGAAAATATTTTTCTTATGATGGGATACACATTGCTGATGCTGGTATCACTGATGGCCAGTAATTCAGATAAACGCTTGTTCCTGTTGGAGTTTGATTGATTGAGCAACAAGGAAGCCAATTTTCTCAGCGGGTAAGAAAGCTGGTATCCAGTGCTTGCATTGTTGAGCTTGTAAAACTGCATGAATCCTGGATAACCTGCAAACAGTTCGTCTCCGCCAATTCCGGTGAGTGCAACCTTTAATCCCGCTGAGCGGATGGCACCTGACAGCACGAAAGTGTTGATGCCATCAGCCGATGGGCTGTCCATGGCATCCAAACCTGCAACAACCTTGTCAAGAAAATCTTCCGGCCTGAGCAGATGTTTGGTATGGCTGGTGCCAAAGCGCTTGGCAATGGCTTCAGCATAACCAGACTCATCATATTCTTTTTCGGTAAAGGACAGGTTGAACGTGTTGATTTTTTCGCGGGAGTTGAGGCTCATCAAGGCCACCACGGCTGAGGAATCGATTCCACCAGAAAGAAAGGCACCCATTGGAACATCGCTCATCATCCGTTTTGCAACGGCCTCGTTCATTTTATCAAAAAGGGTTTTCCTGATGGTTGCATCATCCCCTTCAATGCTTGTTTTATTCTCTGTGATGCTCCAATACCGAATGGTATCTGAACCCTTTTCTGTAAGCTTCATGAAGCAACCCGCCTGCAATTGGTGGATGTTATTGATGATGGCGTTGGGATAGCCGGTAGACTGCAAAGAAAGAAATTCAAACAAGGATTGCTGGTCAATGGAAGGCCTGATCAAAGCAGAAGCAAGCAGAGAGCGCTTTTCAGAGGAAAACGCAAATGCATTTTCGT
>JBIJAE010000172.1:0-4223 GCA_044345895.1 Chitinophagaceae bacterium | reverse complement strand
GGTTGCTGTAGTGGTAGCTGGATGCATTTGTGCAAGGGTAGGGGCAATGACCAACGATACAATCGACATCAATTTGATGAGGATGTTCATGGATGGACCCGATGTATCCTTGAATGGATCACCAACTGTATCTCCTGTTACAGAAGCCTTGTGGGGTTCAGATTTTTTGTAAAACACCTCTCCATTGATTTCAACACCTTTTTCAAAGCTCTTTTTGGCATTGTCCCAAGCACCACCGGCATTGTTCTGGAAAATACCCATCAATACACCACTGACAGTTGCACCAGCCAAAAATCCACCCAATGCCTCTGGCCCTAAAATGAAACCAATCAGCAAAGGAGAAACAATGGTAATGGCACCAGGCAACATCATCTTTTTGAGAGATGCTTCAGTTGAAATGGCAACACACTTGTCATATTCAGGCTTGCCTGTACCTTCCATGATTCCAGGAATCGTACGGAACTGACGACGAACTTCTTCAACCATGGCCATGGCAGCTTCACCAACGGCACGGATGGCAAGTGAAGAGAAAATGAAAGGAATCATACCGCCAATGAAAAGAGATGCCAATACATCTGCCTTGTAAATATCAATGTGCTGATTCTCAGGCATTGCAACACCTACAAAGGCGGCAAACAAGGCGAGGGAAGTCAATGCAGCAGATGCAATTGCAAAGCCTTTTCCACTGGCTGCAGTTGTATTACCTACAGCATCGAGGATGTCCGTTTTTTCACGAACCTCGCTGGGCAATTCACTCATCTCTGCAATTCCACCTGCATTGTCTGCAATTGGTCCAAATGCGTCAATGGCCAACTGCATGGCTGTAGTAGCCATCATACCGGCTGCAGCGATGGCCACACCGTATAAACCTGCACAAGCATAAGATCCATAAATACCACCAGCCAATACCAGGATGGGGAGGAAGGTACTTTCCATCCCTATAGCCAGGCCTCCAATAATATTGGTTGCATGACCTGTAGCTGATTGACGAATGATGCTCATCACAGGGCGTTTGCCCATGGCTGTATAGTATTCTGTGATAATGCTCATGAGCGCACCTACCACAAGACCGACAGCAATCGCACCAATTACACCATTGCGTGTAAACTCAAGTCCACGCAGGGTCATTGTTTCTGGTAAAGTATAATTAACGATGAAATAAGCGGCGATCGCGGTCAGGATCATTGAACCCCAGTTACCCATGTTGAGGGCTTTTTGTACCGCATGTGTGCTTGCACCAGCTGCGTCACTTACCCTGACAAACAAGGTGCCAACAATGGAAAGAAGGATACCAACACCAGCAATGACCATTGGCAACAAAATCGGGGCTATACCACCAAAATTGTCATTTGAAATGGTTTCCTGTCCAAGCACCATAGTAGCCAATACGGTAGCAACATAAGAGCCAAACAAGTCAGCACCCATACCTGCAACGTCACCTACGTTATCACCTACGTTGTCAGCAATGGTGGCTGGGTTGCGGGGGTCATCCTCTGGAATGCCCGCTTCAACCTTACCAACTAAATCTGCACCCACGTCAGCAGCTTTTGTATAGATTCCACCACCAACACGGGCAAAAAGAGCGATGCTTTCTGCGCCAAGTGAAAAACCAGTCAGTACTTCAATGGTACGCAACATGCCTTCTGCATCTCCGTCTGGAGCAAAAAAATGTTTCAAAATACTAAAGAGGCCTCCCAATCCTAAAACGGCCAATCCGGAAACACCAAGACCCATAACAGCACCACCGGTAAAGGATACATTCAGCGCTTTACTAAGGCTTGTTTTAGCTGCCTCAGCAGTGCGTACATTGGCTTTGGTAGCAACTTTCATACCAATATAACCAGCTGTAGCACTGAAAACAGCACCAATAACAAAAGAAATGGCAATGCTCCAATGGCTGCCTGCATTGCTCTGCGCCATGAAGCCCAGCAATAGGGCAACAATGGCAACGAAATAGGCAAGAATCTTCCATTCTGCCTTCAAGAATGCCATGGCTCCTTCAGCAATATAAGTGCTGATTTCTTTCATTCTTTCAGAACCGGCATCCTGCTTTGATACCCAATTGAATTGGATAAGCGTGTAAAGCAGTCCGACAACTCCCATCATGGGAACGAGATAGATCAAATTTTCCATAAACAATTTTAATGCATTTGGTTATTGAACTAAACAGTGATTTACTGACTTAGGGGCAGCAAAAATAGACAAAAACTGATGAAAAAATGAAGGTTTTTTGCTGAATCATTTTTCCCGCCTGAAATAGCATAAACATGGGCTGGCCATTACTCGTCGTCATCAGACTGGATGCCATATCCTTTGAATATTCCTGCAATTTTCTTGGCCTGATAGATGCTTCTGTTGAATTTGTTGCCTAAAACAATGATGGCAGTAGAATCCTCTGGAAGTCGGCTGAAAACAGTATTGTTTCCATGCCACCAGCCATTGTGGTAGATGATCTTCTTTCCGGTTGGCATTTCAATGAGTCTCCAGCCCAGTCCATAGTTGCGGGTACCCCTTCTTTCATAACTGTAGCCCTTAAAGGCCTCTTCCAGTGTTTTTTCAGTGAAAAGTTGATCTTTTGAGAGTGCATAATCCCATTTCATCATGTCTCTTGGGGTACTGTAAATATTTTTATCGCCATAAACGGCATCAAGAAACATCATTGGTTCCCTTTGGTTGTTGAATTTATAGGAGGGCAGGACCTTGTCTGCCATGTCAACCGCGTAGACAAAACTGTTGTCCATGTTCAGGGGTTTGAAAAATACGGAATCGAGGTAGGCAGAAAAACTAAGCTGGCTTACTTTTTCAACAATCAAGGCCAAAAGCGCATAATTGGTATTACAATAATCAAAATAGGCATTTGCCCTGCCAGGTTTAAGTTTATTGGCATTGTCAATCAGTAATTGTAGAATATCGGCATTGGTGACAAAACGATGGGTATCCCAACCCAATTTTTCAACAAAATGGACATAATTGGGCAGTCCGCTTCGGTGGCTGAGCAGATTCCTGATTGTGATCAATGGATAAGGAAAACCCTCCAGGTATTTTGAAACTGGATCATCCAGCAGTAATGAGGCATTTTCCCATAGTTTAAGGATGGCCATGGCGGTAAAGGTCTTTGAAACTGAAGCCAGGTGAAAGGCGGTGCTGGAGTCAATGGGCTCACCACTCAGTACATTTTGAAGTCCTTGATAGTGTTCAAAGATGATTTTACCATTTCTGGCAACCAAGATGCCTCCATTGAACCTTGATCGAAGCAGTGTTTGGTCAAAAAATTGCTGACTTGAGTTCCTTAGCTCATAATCTGTTGATGTGAAAACTGTATTGGGCAAAAATTTGGTTGTTGTCATCGATTCTTTCAGCTGGATTTGGCTTGGCTTTCTGTATCGATCAACAAAATAAAAAAGCGCCGAAAAGGCGATAAACAATATAAAGAACAGTTTAAGTTTCTGCATTGCGATGCTTAAATTGGAAACGGAACAATAAGTTGCTAATTTTGTTTAAAACCTACAGTTCATAAAAATGGTTAATACAAACAAAACCAGTTACCCCAAAGATAAGATCAAGATCTTAATGCTTGAAAATATTAGTGATGCTGCCATCAAAGTTTTCAAAGATTCAGGCTACGCAGACATCAAAAAAATTTCTGGTGCCCTGTCAGAAGATCAGCTGATCAATGAGATCAAGAATGTACACATGGTTGGCATCAGGTCAAAAACACAGATTACCGAAAAGGTTTTGCAACATGCGGAAAAACTTCAGGCAATTGGTTGTTTCTGTATTGGCACCAACCAGGTAAACCTCCAGGCAGCCCGTAAAAAAGGAATTGTCGTTTTTAATGCCCCTTACAGCAACACCCGATCAGTGGCCGAGTTGGTCATAGGTGCTTCTATCATCCTTATCCGGAAAATACTGGATAAAAACAAAGCTGCCCATGAAGGACATTGGAACAAGGATGCCAAAGGTAGCTTCGAAATAAGGGGAAAAACCCTTGGAATCATCGGTTACGGTAATATTGGTTCACAGGTGAGTATTCTTGCCGAGTCGCTGGGAATGAAAGTTATCTTCTATGATACCATCACCAAATTACCACTAGGTAACGCAGAATCCAGAAAGACAATCCGGGAAGTTGTTTCAAAGGCGGATATCATTACCCTTCATGTTCCTGAAACACAACAGACCAAAAATCTCATCAATAAAAACCTCCTCAAGCAGTTTAAAAAAGG
>JBIJAE010000170.1:0-4271 GCA_044345895.1 Chitinophagaceae bacterium | reverse complement strand
CGAAGAGGCGGCCTGCCAGGGACTAATGGCTGGTATGAACGCACACAACAATGCTTTTGAGCGGGAGCCATTGGTTTTGAAAAGAAGTGAAGCCTATATCGGGGTCTTGATTGACGATTTAATCACCAAAGGAACCGAAGAGCCCTACAGGATGTTTACTTCCAGGGCAGAGTTCAGAACCCTCTTGAGGCAAGACAATGCAGATATCCGACTCACCGAAATTGGCTATCAACAAGGATTGGCCAGTGAAGAAAGGTACCAACAAGTCAAAAGCAAGAAGGACAATGTAGACCAGATCATCAAAAAGTTCAGCGAAGTTTCTGTTGAGCCCGAATCCATGAATGCATTCTTTGAGGCAGCGGGTTCAGCAGCCCTGACCCAAAAGCAGAAAATATCGCAACTGGTCCTGCGCCCGGGAATTGGTGCCAAAGAGATGATTGAACATTCAGAACAACTGAAAAATGAGTTTGGTCATTACGCGCCGCTCGAAATTGAGCAAGCGGAGATTCAGATGAAGTATGCGGTTTATCTTGAGAAGGAAAGGGAGATGGTGCAGAAAATGGCACAGATGGAAGAACTGGCAATCCCTGAAACCTTTGATTATACAAAGGTCCAGGCCATCGGCACAGAGGCAAGAGAGAAGCTGAAAAAAATCCAACCCAAAACACTTGGTCAGGCATCACGCATATCGGGCATCAATCCAAGCGATGTTCAGATCCTGATGGTATACATGGGAAGATAACCGTAACTTGAAACCAAACCCGACAATGACAACACTGAATCCCAAAGAACTGATTGGTATATTTCCATTGTTTGATCTTCCGCTGGCAACATTATTACATGAGCATGGCGAAAGCAAAACATTTGAGCAGGGATCAGTTCTCATGAAGCCGGGACAGTTTTTCAAATACGCCATGCTCATTGTAAGCGGAAGAGTAAAACTCTACCGCGAAGGAGAAGACGGAGAAGAGTTTTTCATGTATTTTCTGGAAAGTGGAAACGCTTGTGCGCTCAGCATGATGTGTATGGCGCGCAGCCAGACCAGCACCATCATGGCAGTTGCGGTTGAAGAAACAGAAGTCATCATGATTCCGATCCAACACATGGATACGCTGATGAAAAATTACAGCGCCTGGTATCATTTTGTGATTGAAACCTACCGCAACAGGTTTGAAGAACTGCTTACTGTTGTAGACCAGATAGCTTTCAAGAACATGGATGAAAGACTGGAGTGGTACCTGAAAAGACAGGCAAAATCACTGGGAAAAACACTCCCCTTGACACACCAGCAAATTGCACACGACATCAACTCTTCTCGGGAAGTGGTATCCCGATTGCTCAAAAAAATGGAGAAGACCGGTCTGGTTGCCATGGAGCGCAACAGCATTGTCTGGATGGGAGAGGAGCTGGAATAAAAACCCTCGCCGTGTGATAAATATCACGTTCCAATACAATAAGTTTTGTGACTTTTGATCTATTGTTGTCAGCCGACATCACAAAAAAATAAACTATGACAATTATTGAACTGATCAAACAACCCTGGCCATGGTATGTGGCAGGACCCATCATTGGATTGATGGTGCCAACACTCTTGATTTTTGGTAACAAAACATTTGGAATTTCATCATCGCTGCGGCATGTATGTGCAGCTTGTTTGCCTGCCAAGATTCCATTTTTTCAATACGATTGGAAAAAAGAAATTTGGAACCTCTTCTTTGTTTTTGGAATTTTTCTGGGAGGCATCATCACGGCCATGTATTTTAAAAATGATGCAGCAGTAGTTGTTGATTCAAATTTGATCACAGAACTCTCAGGCTATGGTATTGTTGATTTCAGTGGATTGGTTCCTTCAGAAATTTTCAGCTGGGCCTCTCTTGCTACACCAAGGGGTTTTATCCTGATGGTGATTGGTGGATTTCTTGTTGGCTTTGGTACACGCTACGCAGGTGGTTGTACTTCGGGTCACGCCATCATGGGCTTGTCAAACCTTCAGCTACCGTCACTAATTGCTACCATATCATTTATGGCTGGTGGTTTCATCATGGCCAACCTTATCCTTCCTTTCATCCTTTCACTGTAAAATTGAACAATCATGACAACGAACAAAAAAGATAACAATACTGATTTTGAAGTGAGGTCGCTGGATGCGATATGCAAAAATCAAGAAGCTGTAGAATTGCCCATGTGGCACAACCTCAAGTACCTGGCTTTTGGTGTAGCTTTTGGAATTGTATTGATCAAGTCTGAGGTGATCTCCTGGTTCCGCATACAGGAAATGTTCAGGCTGCAAAGTTTTCACATGTTTGGTGTGATTGGATCTGCTGTTGTAGTGGGTGCACTCTCTGTTTTTCTGATCAAAAAATTCAAGATCAAATCAATACATGGCGAAGAAATTATTCTTCCTGAAAAAACATTCAACAAAGGACAGATTTATGGTGGATTGATTTTTGGTTTCGGCTGGGCAATGACCGGTGCTTGTCCTGGCCCCATGTTTGCACAATTGGGCTATGGCGCGATTGCAACAGCAGTAACTATTTTGATGGCCATCGTTGGCACATGGGTATATGGTTTGTTGAGAGAAAAACTTCCTGCATAATTCCAGAAAAGCCATTATAAAAAAATACCGCTTGAATTTTCAAGCGGTATTTTTATGTCCTATAAATCTTGTCTGTTGTAATCAAATTTCTGATGCTTATCGGAACTCATAACCGAAGCCCATCAATTGTGTGAGCAAAGAGTTGGGTGCATCGGTTGCTGTGCAACGGCCTTCCAGTTTTGGTGAAATGGGTGAATGGATTTTCAGGTATTCTTCAATGACACTGTGCAACGTAGCGCCCAGCCGTTTGGGATTTTTAACGCCTTCAACGCGACAGATGGTGGTATCGGGATCGCCCTCGCGTTCGCATGCAACGAAGCTGTAGGTTTTTTCCATGTCAACGGGTTGGCCGGAAACTTTGATCCAGTTGACCCTTTTTCCCGCATCGTTGCCAATGGTGAAATTGACTTCCATTCCTTTGAAACGCACCACCCATCCACCAAAGCGCTTGGCGGGATCTTTGGCAAATGCATTTTGCAATTCTTTTTCCATCCAGTCCCAGAGTTGTTTTCCGGTAATGAATCCTTTTTTTGCTTCACTGTCAACAGGCAACATGTTCCACAAATAATCAACAGTGATGATGGCTTCTCCAGTTTTTGGATCGGGCACCAGTGGGGGGCAAAAACGAAATCCATTGCTAAGTGCAATGTCTGGCTTGAATTTCCACATGATGGCATCTGTAATAAAATTGTCCATCGGTGTTTCAATCACATAGTAGCGCATCAACGGTGTTTTGCTTTTTCCGATGACGCGGTTCAATTCTTTTTTATAAGGAGCACTTGCATTTTCCACCAGCCGCTTCATTTCTTCATCCTCCTTGTACAATACTGGATCAACATCCAACAATTGATAGGTATGGTCTTTCACTATTCCGTTTTCAACAACAATGTCCAGTTTTGCAATGAAGGATCCGAAGGCACCGGGCTCTGTTACTTTTGTATGCAGGCCCTGAATCGGAGTGCGCACGCGCTCGTGTGTATCTGCACCAAGGATATAGTCAACACCCTTCACCTGTGGCATGTTGGCAAGCCCAACCTGTTGAGCCAGACCCATGTGCGTCAGCAGAAAAACCATGTCGCATTTTTCGTACTCCCGAAGGATTTTCACGTATTTCGAAACATTCAATTCAGGCATGGTGAATTTGATGCCATCGCTGTAAGCGGGCGATTGACGCTTTGGTGTGAGCGGATCATTGTATCCGATAAAGCCAATTTTGATGCCTGCAATATGCTTTACAAAATAGGGTGGGAAAATCAAGTCACCCTTCATTTCATCCTGGGTATCGTGGAACATGTTGGCACAAACTTTCACGCCGTCGTAGGCAAACATGTCTTTCATCATCATCTCTTTTCCATAAACAACTTCCCAGTTGCCGGGCAACATGATGTCGTAGCCAATATTGTTCATGAGTGGTATGATGGCCCGACCTTCACTCATTGCAGCAACGCCGCTGCCCTGAAAGCAATCACCGCCATCAATCAACAAAGTGTTTGCCTTGTTCTGGTTGCGGATGGTGTTGATCATGGATTTCATGGTTGCGAAACCGCCGCGTTTTTTGAAAACAGGTTTGCCTTTTTCCATGAAGAATTCATCGTGGGTCATCAATTGCGAATGGATGTCTGCAGTATGCAGTAGCGTTAGTTTTGTCGCCTTCCCATCGCGAACCGCCTTGTTG
>JBIJAE010000168.1:0-4334 GCA_044345895.1 Chitinophagaceae bacterium | reverse complement strand
CCTGTATCAGCACTTAAAAAACCATTTCAGCACCTTGGAGCACTGTTTACTGCTTTCACCGCTTTGCCATTGAAAAATCCGATCAGTAAACCTGTTTTATACCAGGAAATTTCCATCCAGGACATCCCACAGATCCAACACTGGCCGATGGATGGGGGTGTTTTTGTGACATTGCCTCAGGTCTATACCGAAGACATTGATGCTCCAGGTATCATGAAATCCAATCTGGGCATGTACAGGATTCAATTGTCCGGCAATGATTATGTACCCAACAAGGAAATCGGACTTCATTACCAGTTGCACCGTGGAATTGGGGTTCACCAGACAAAAGCCAATAAAAAAGGGGAAGCATTGAAAGTAAGCATCTTTGTAGGTGGCCCACCCTCGCATACTGTTTCTGCAGTCATGCCATTGCCTGAAGGACTCAGTGAGATGACTTTTGCGGGCGCGCTGGGAAGAAGAAGGTTCAGGTATACCTACAAAGACGGTCATGCAGTGAGCACCGATGCTGATTTTGTCATAACAGGAGAAGTCTATCCCGGTGAAAACAAGCCGGAAGGCCCCTTTGGGGATCATCTCGGTTATTACAGCCTTACCCACCCGTTTCCTTTGATGAAGGTTCACAAGGTCTATGCAAGAAAAAATGCAATTTGGCCATTCACTTTAGTGGGCAGACCCCCACAGGAAGATACCAGCTTTGGGCAGTTGATTCATGAGATTACCGGATCTGCCATTCCAAAGGAAATTCCTGGGGTAAAAGAAGTGCATGCAGTTGACGCTGCAGGCGTTCACCCCCTGTTGTTGGCTATTGGCAGTGAAAGGTATACTCCTTACCTACCCACCAAACAACCAGCGGAGCTGCTGACCATTGCCAATCATATTTTAGGAACCGGTCAGCTCAGCCTGGCAAAATTCCTTTTCATTACAGCAGATGACCTCAACAAACTGAGCACCCACAATGAGGCAAGGTTCTTGCAATATGTATTGGAACGTTTGCACACGAACCGTGATGTTCATTTTCATACCAATACAACCATGGACACCCTGGATTATTCAGGAACGGGTTTGAACACTGGCAGCAAGGTGGTTTTTGCCGCTTATGGTGATCCTGTCAGAAACCTGGCCGTTGAATTGCCAGAAGAATTGAAAGAAATCAGTGCATTTGCAGATTGCAGGATGATCATGCCTGGAGTTGCTGCGTTTCAAACCAAGCCATATGTAGATGAACAGACTACACTGGCAGAAATCAGGCAAATCAATGAAATACTAAAAGGAAAAACTGGCCAGTCTTTTGGCGTCCCACTTATGATTTGGTCAGACGATGCCCATTTTACTGCCCTGAGCATTAAAAACTTTCTTTGGGTGGCTTTCACAAGAGCGAATCCTTCACATGATATTTATGGCATTGATGAATTTTATGCACACAAACACTGGGGATGCATTGGTCCAATCATCCTGGATGCCCGCATCAAACCTCATCATGCGCCTTCGGTGGTTTTGGACCCTGAGATGGTCAAAAAAACCGATAGATTTTTTGCAACAGGAGGCTGTTTAGCAAATATAATTTGACAATTTTTCTTAACTTTGCACCCCGTTCGGGACGTAGCGCAGCCCGGTAGCGCGCTTGCATGGGGTGCAAGAGGTCGCTAGTTCGAATCTAGTCGTCCCGACAAAAAGAGTCTTGGTTTCCAAGGCTCTTTTTTTTGTCAGCATTGCACGCTTTCTCATATTGGTCAAAAGGGTTATCTTCGCTTAATTCTCATTTTATGACGATTCTCGTCCGCAAAGCCTTGGTTAAAGACGTCCATTCTTCTCACCACAACAAGAGGGTGGATATTTTGCTCTCTGATGGATTCATAACAGAAATTGCTGAACATATCGAAACAGTTGCTGATAAAGTAATTGATATTCCTGGTGTTTCTGTCTCTCCGGGTTGGGTAGATTTGTTTGTAAAGGGCACAGATCCTGGTTTTGAGTTCAAGGATGACCTTGATTCTGTTGCTGCGTCTGCTGCAAAAGGTGGATTTACACACCTTTTTCTGACGCCCAATACGCAACCCGTTACCCAGAACAAGACAGGTGTTCAGTACATAAAAAATCATCAGGCAGAGCATCCGGTATCGCTCCACCCCATCGGTGCTGTTACCAAAAATACAGATGGCAAAGAGCTGACAGAAATGTATGAGATGAGACTTCATGGTGCCATCGCATTTGGAGATGGAAACAAAAGCATTCAATCGGCCGGACTGCTCATCAAAGCGCTTCAATACGTCAACGCTTTTGATGGAATAATTATTCAATTGCCTGATGATCATTCAGTTGCGCCACACGGTTTGATGCACGAAGGCATCGTTTCCACCCAGGTTGGTCTTCCTGGAAAACCAGCCCTTGCAGAAGAAATCATGGTTGCCCGAGACATTGAATTGTTACGGTACACCCATTCCAAGCTACACCTGACCGGTATCAGTTTGTCTACTTCAGTTGAGATGATCAGAAAAGCAAAAAAAGAAGGGTTGAACATTACCTGTTCAACAACCCCCTATCATCTTGTGTTCACAGACCAATCATTGCTGAATGGTTATGACACCAATCTCAAACTGAATCCGCCCTTGCGAGCAGAAAATGATCGGCAGGCACTTCTTGCTGCCGTGAAAGATGGAACCATCGATTGCATCACAACCCACCATACAGCCCAGAACAAAGATGCCAAAATTTGTGAATTTGAGTACGCAGGTTTTGGAATGCTTGGTTTAGAGTCTGCTTTCGGTGTTCTTGGAAAGGCTGGTCTTAACATAAATGAAATCCTGAATTTGATCTGTTTCAATCCAAGAAAAATTTTCGCTATCGAATCTGCCATATCAGTAGGGCAAAAGGCTGATCTCACCTTTTTCAATGATCAAACTGAATGGATTTTCGACAATACTGACATCAAGTCCAAGTCTTCCAATTCAGCTTTTATCGGTATTTTGCTAAAAGGAGAAGTTGTTGGATCAGTTTTAAACACAATTACCCATTCAATCAGCATACATGAACAATAAAACATCTCACCTTATTGCAGGGGGCGTTAGCGGAGCAGTACTCGTTTTGGTCAATGTAATTTTTATCATTTTTGATCTTACCGGAAATACAAAAGTTTCTTGGATAGGATCAGTCATCAACATTGGGTTGTTGGTTTACTTTATCCTTGAATTTGGAAAACAAAATGAGCATAATAAATCATTTGGAGAGCTTTTTAGTTTCGGATTCAAGGCTACTGCATTTACAACCATCATTCTAACTGCCTTTATGGTTATTTATTCATTTGCTTTTCCTGATGCAGCAGACAAGGCCATGGAAATAGCCAGAGAGCAAATGTCTGCCCAGCCGAACTTATCAGAGGAAACAATTGATTCGGCACTGGAAATGACCAAAAAATTCTACTTTCCCATTCTGATTGGTGGAACCATCTTTGGCACAATGCTGATCGGCGCTATAGGATCTTTGATAGGTGCCGCAGTAACCAAGAAAAATCCTTCTCATCCTTTCCAAAACCAATAAATGAACATATCCATCATCATACCGCTCAAAGATGAAGCAGATTCACTTCCCGAATTGACCGCCTGGATCAGGAAGGTCATGGAAGCCAATGCCTATTCCTATGAGGTCATTTTGGTAGATGATGGTAGCACTGATCAATCCTGGGATGTCATCTGTTCCATTCATCAGACTGATGACCGCTTCAAAGGGATTAAATTCAAACGCAACTATGGTAAATCTGCTGCCTTGAATGTTGCTTTTAAAGAAGCAAAAGGAGATGTAGTCATTACCATGGATGCTGACTTGCAGGACAGCCCAGATGAAATCCCTTCACTTTACCGCAAGGTGATGCACGAAAATTTTGACCTTGTGAGTGGCTGGAAAAAAAAGCGTTTTGACAATGTCTTGACCAAGAACATACCGTCTAAATTCTTCAATGCAGTTACCAGAAAAATGTCTGGCATTCAGTTGAATGATTTCAATTGTGGATTAAAAGCATACAAAAATGAAGTCATCAAAAATATAGATGTATATGGTGAAATGCACAGGTACATTCCTGTGCTTGCCAAATGGGCAGGTTATAGCAAAATTGGAGAAAAGGAGGTGGAACACAGGGCCAGAAAATATGGTGTTTCCAAATTTGGCTGGGAAAGATTTATCAATGGTTTCTTGGACTTGACCACCATCATGTTTATTGGAAAATTCGGAAAAAAACCCATGCAATTCTTTGGACTACTGGGTACGGCATCCTTCATGATTGGTTTCCTGATCAGCCTGTACTTGATCATTTCAAAAGTCATCAACCTTGATTTTACCAT
>JBIJAE010000166.1:0-4335 GCA_044345895.1 Chitinophagaceae bacterium | reverse complement strand
TTCAGACAAAGATCCTGCTTCTATTTTAGGATCCACCCTGGCTCTTTCTCCCGCCTCTCCATTGTTGGAATAAACATATACGCCCTGACCGGAATAAAATCCTTTGCCATGAACCCCTAACAACAATTCACTCTCGTGGCTTTTGGCCCCTTCAAGCCGCATCACATTGCCGTCTTTGAACAATAACTTGACTTCAAGCGTATGAACATCTACTTCATAAAATCCCTCTTCCATGGTAGCAAACACCAACTTGTTGGCAGGGTCAGTAGTGCTCCTGGCAATTCCTGTCAGCCGTCCTGGCATGGCAGCTGGCGGTATAACCCTCACATTGCCCTTGGCGTCAATGGCATAAGAACCAATAAAAAGCTGGTTCGATTCCTTGTGGATCATCCTGTTGGCATGTGTTCCACCCACTGATTCAGCCCTAACAACCCTTTTCATGTCTGGTCCAATCTCATACAATTTATCAGAAGATCCAAAAGGCAGATGTGGCCCATAGGAAATCACCCAGAGCTTACCGGCCCAGGGAACGACAGCTCCTGTTCCGCATTCTCCTTCATTGTTGTAATAAGCCAAAGAAGGATAAATACCACTGATGGAAAGATTCCTGCTTGTCTGCTGTGCAATCGAAACTGATGCCAGAGCAATAAAGAAAAAGATGGAAATCGTTTTTTTCATGTTATTGTATTGATGATAATCGGAGTGATTATGTATGAGGATAGTTAAATTTACTTCAAGTTCAAGTTACCATCAAAATGATAAACAATTCCCGCCTTCAATTTCACCTTGACCATTTTGCCTTTGTACAGGATGGTATGTTCACCATTTTTCGAGGGCTTCAAATCAACAGCAACAAGTTGATTGTTTTTCCATACCATGGACACAAGAACATTTCCACGCGCTTTTAACCCTTGAACCTTTCCGTCCTTCCATACAGATGGAAGTGCAGGCAGAAAATGAATAACTTCATTCTGGCTTTGCAAAAGCATTTCAGCAATGCCTGCAGTATAACCAAAGTTGGCATCCATTTGAAAAGGAGGATGAGCACCAAATAAGTTGGGATATACACCACTGTGCTGACCTGCTGCTGTGTTTGGCGTCACTGGCTTGAGCAACTCACGTACAAAATCATGTGCCTTATCTCCTTCAAAAAGACGGGCCCAGATGTTCATTTTCCATGCTGAACTCCAACCCGTGCTGATATTGCCCCTGGCAATCATGGATCTTTTTGCTGCCGCAGCCCATTTGGGTGTAGTGCGTGCATCGATTTGTCTTCCAGGGTGAACAGCAAACATATGAGAGTTGTGCCTATGGTGATCGGTTGAATCGTCCCAGTCTTCCATCCATTCCTGAAGCTGCCCCCATTTACCAACCTGCGGGCCCAATAACCAGGACTGAATGGATTGGACTTTTGCCAAGTTGTTTTTATCGATACCCAATATTTTTTCCGCTTCAAGATAATTGCTCATCAAATCATAAACAATCTGCTGATCGTAGGATGCTCCAGGATAGGGGTTTTTGTCTCCCTCATTTTTACCAGGCCCATGCTCCGGAGACCATCCGTCGGGGGTAATCAGTTTACCGTTTTTCCCTTGCACCAAATGTCCTTCCCAATATTTCACCAACTCTTTCATAAGTGGATAAGCCCTTTCCCTCAAGAAAACGGTATCCTGTGTAAATGCAAAATGTTCCCATAAATGCTGGCTCAGCCAGGCACTGCCTGGACGGTGCAATCTCCATCGGCTTGGTCCGCCCATGATGTTGTTGGTACTATAAGCTACCCAGCCCGCTTTTGTTTTGAGCACAGAATCTGTGCTGGTTTTCTGTACCCTTCCCAGGTTTTCAACCCAGTCCAGCATGGGCATGTGAACCTCAGGCAGGTTCGTAACCTCTGCCAGCCAATAATTCATCTGGATGTTGATATTGGTAGTGTACTGGGAATACCATGGAGGCTTCACCTCATTGTTCCACAAGCCCTGCAAGTTGGCCGGCAATCCACCCGTTCTCGATGAACTGATCAACAGGTATCGGCCATACTGAAACAGGAGTGCCTCCAATGGCAAATCTTTTGTACCCTTGTTATAGGCGATGGCACGCTCCGTGGTAGACAGATCTGGAGCAGTACCAAGGTTCAGGATTACACGATTAAACAAGCCACCAAAATCATTCACATGTTTTTTTCTAACAACTGCATAAGGATTGGATGCCACCAGATCTACTGATTTGTTCAACGCAGCAACCGGGAGTGCCCCAAATACTTCTCTCGTATTGTTGCGCAGAAAGGAAGTTGTTGCACCAAGATAAAGCAGAACAGTATCAGCATTGTTGATCTTTACTGATGAGTCCTGCACAAGCTTTGTTCCACCTTTGGTGATAATTTTCAGTTTTGCCATGTACTCCATCTTGTTCTCTTCAAGTGAACCTGCAAAATGCACCTGGTCTTTGGCATAGATCACTTTATTGGGCCTGCTGTCTTGCAGGGTAACCGACATCGAAACGGATGCTTTTCGATCAGCGGTAATCATCATCACCATAGACTTGTCGGGATGGCTCACAAAATATTCTCTTTGAAATTTTACACCGTCTTTTAAATAACTGATGCGGTGAATGGCCTTGTCCAAAGACAAACTTCTTTTGTAATCAACTGCATCCTTGTGGTCAAAATCAAGAAAAAGATTGCCGAATGGTTGATAGAACCCAACATTATCAGGCGTTCCAGTCACTAAACTGTTTTCATTGAACTGGATCCTGTCCCTTGTGATGCCGCCAAACACCATGGTGCCAAGGGTTCCATTGCCCAATGGAAGTGCTTCCAACCAATGTGATGCTGGAGTAGTGTACCACATCAGATTATTGTCTGTTGACTTAGAAACTGTTGACTGTCCAATTGCAATGATATTTAGCCCCAATATCAAAACACCCAATAATGCTACACCAACAAATTTGTGAAGATTATTTCTCATGCTATAATTGTTTGAATGATTTAAAAACCAATTGGACAGGGCCAATCATTCCGGCAGGACTTAACTTACTCTCCTTGCGATGATAGTACCACAAGAGGAAAGCTTTTCTGTCTTGAGATGGCCTTGGCTGATCATTGATAAACCAATCAGGAAAAGCTTTCATCGCCCTACCCTTATCAGCCCTGTCAGCACCCCACTCAAAATCTGCAGGGGCTTGTTCATCACCAATCAATCGGTTGGCCCAGTTGTTGGTAACATCCATTTCAAAAAGATTGGTTCCTGGTTTCAGCAGGTCAGTGATATCAAACTGATAAGGAGGATACCAATCTACACCAACTGAGGTTCCATTTACTTTCAGGCTAACGATATCATGCAAAACACCAAGATCAAGGCAAATACGTTTTTCCCCATTCAATTGACTCGGCGAAAAATTGTATTCTTTCATGTACTTGACAGTTCCAGAAAAATATTTGATGCGCGCATCAAGGCTTTGGCTGAAATCAACCAAGGTGGAAAGCGTTGTATCAAAAGGCTTGTCCAGCTTGGGTTGGAACTGCATGCGCCAAGGACCTTCGAGACTGATTGTTGCAGGTTGATCAAGGTTGAACTTTGTCAATTGAGTATTTTGATGAAGTTCTATATCCACTTTTGCCGAAGCAACAAACAGCGTTTTGCCATTTGCGGTAGTTGCAAATTCAACAGCATTTTCTCCAGCCTTGATGTCCATTTTTGTTGCATGTGACGTACTGGATTGAATTGACTTTCTGAACACAACAAAAATGGTCTGGTAGTCTTTGAGAAACAATTGAACATGGGTGCGGCCATTTTCCTCTCTCCAGACAGGAGCATTCGTGATCCGACCATTTTCAGCATCCCACAATTCGGGTTGCATTTCATTGATGCCAAATGAAACGGAAACAGCCTTGGGGAGTTTGCTGAGGTTTGCCAAAAGAAAAACATCGGCATCTTTTCCATGTCGGTGCAAAGTTGTGATGGCCTTAACGGTATCAATTGATTCTATTGTAACAGGACTGATGATCTTGATGCGCTGAAGAGCAGTTGTCAAATCAGCATATACAAATCCTTTTCCATACTGTTTTACTCCAGCATCACTCCACAGTTGATTGGCAATTGAAGCAACCTCGGAATCACAGGCAGGGTAGCTTTGAAGACTTGCAGACTTCATGGGTTTTGCACCCACTACAACTGCTCCTGCTGAAACCAGTTTTTGTATTTTTTTCATGACCTCAGGCAAAATAGCTGTGGCATTGGGCAAATACAAAAACGGATATGTTCTGCCGGAGGGCAAAACAATTTTGCCCTCTTTTACCAGAATTGGCTGAAGAAGAAAATCATTGGTGGCAATGACATC
>JBIJAE010000167.1:0-4335 GCA_044345895.1 Chitinophagaceae bacterium | reverse complement strand
CATCATCTACATGGAAGGGCATGATGCAGACTCCAATGTAGCTGTTGAAGTGGCCATCAACTACAACGACTCTTACAACGAACATATTTTCTCTTACGTCAACAACATCAATACCATTGAAGGCGGTACCCATGTGGCTGGCTTCAGGAGAGCGATTACCAGGGTATTCCAGCAATACGGCAAGAAACTGGGGCTGTTTGAAAAATCCAAAGTGGAAGTGGAAGGTGATGATTTCAGGGAAGGGCTCTCTGCCATCATTTCTGTAAAAGTTCCTGAGCCACAGTTTGAAGGACAGACGAAAACAAAATTGGGCAACTCTGAAGTGATTGGTATCGTTGATGTTACCGTATCCCGCACGCTTGAAGCATACCTGGAAGAAAATCCAAGGGATGCAAAAAATATCATCAGCAAGGTCATTCTTGCTGCACAGGCCAGGGCTGCTGCAAGAAAAGCCAGGGAACTGGTTCAAAGGAAAACCGTTTTGTCTGGAGGCGGATTGCCTGGAAAACTCTCTGACTGTTCAGAGCGTGACCCAACAAAAAGTGAATTGTTCCTTGTTGAGGGTGACTCAGCAGGAGGAACTGCCAAGCAAGGCCGCGACAGGAACTTTCAGGCCATCCTGCCACTCAGGGGTAAAATCCTCAACGTTGAAAAGGCGATGGAACACAGGATCTACGACAACGAAGAGATCCGCAACATGTTCACTGCTCTTGGCGTAAAAATTGGTACCGCAGAGGATCCAAAAGCGCTTGACCTTTCCAAGCTCCGTTACCACAAGCTCATCATCATGACCGATGCCGATGTGGATGGTAGCCATATTGCAACCCTTATCCTTACATTCCTTTTCCGCTACATGAAGGAAATGGTTGAGCAGGGATATGTATACATTGCCCAACCACCTCTCTACCTGGTAAAAAAAGGCAAGGAACAATTCTATGCATGGAATGAGGAGCAAAGGAAAGGATACGTGGAACGCCTCGGTGCAGGCAAAGAAGACAGTGTAAACGTGCAGCGATACAAAGGTCTTGGAGAGATGAATGCAAGCCAGCTTTGGGACACCACCATGAACCCGGGTTCCAGAACGCTCAAAAGGGTAAGCATTGAAAGTGCAGCAGAGGCCGACAGGGTATTCAGCATGCTCATGGGAGATGAAGTAGGGCCTAGAAGAGAATTCATTGAATCACACGCCAAATACGCGAAACTCGATATTTAATCATCTTTACTAACAATTAAAACAATCAACATGGCAAACGAAAACATGCTCACAGCCTACAATGTCAAAACAAAGGAAAAAAATGTTCCCATCCTTGATGCAGTAGTCAGCAAGACTGCAAAAGGTGGATACATTGCCAAAGGAAATGACGGTAAAGGCAACAAGCTTACAGCCCTTCTTGGTGAAGCAAAAGCACTTGCTGCCATCAAAGCTGGAACAGCGAAGCAGGATTGGTAGTATTCAACTGCACATATTCTTCAAGACAGGCCCCAGGCCTGTCTTTTTCATTTGGTCTTGTACTGGTTTTTCTGCAGCCATCCCCTCACCTTTTCCCTGTGGTCTCCCTGTAGGATAATTTCCCCATCCTTGGCCGACCCTCCTGTGCCACAATGGTTTTTCAATTGTTTTCCCAAGATGGCCATGTCTTCTTCCCGGCCTACAAATCCTGTTATCAGGGTAACTGTTTTTCCTGCACGGTGCTTGGTTTCTAGCGTAATCTTCAACACTTGTTGGAGCGGAGGCAGGGTTTGAACTGGTGCCTCATCATCCTCGATCTTAAAATCAGGATTGGTGCTGTAGACCAAAAAAGATCCATTGTCCTTCTTTTTGCTCATGTTCATGTGTTTAATGGCTCAACCTGAATAGGGTTTAGCAATCATGCTTTGGGGCAATTGTGCCAATCCATATCATGGATGAAGATAAAATGAAATGAAGTAATTTTGCAGGATGGAAAATAAAAAATGTATCCTCGTGATCATGGACGGATGGGGTCTTGGTGCAGTTGAACAAAGTGATGTGATTCAACATGCCCATGTGCCATTTGTATCATCCCTGTATGCCCAGTATCCAAATTCAACACTGGTTACCTGTGGTGAGCCTGTTGGCTTGCCGGATGGTCAAATGGGAAACAGCGAGGTTGGGCACCTGAACCTCGGAGCAGGCAGGATTGTTTACCAGGAACTGCAAAGGATCAATGTGGCCATCAGAACAGGAGAATTTCAACAGAACCCGACCTTGCTGAATGCCATCCAATACGCAAAAAAGAACAACAAAAAATTACACCTGATAGGCCTGGTCAGTGATGGTGGAGTTCATTCCCACACTTCTCACCTGAAAGCAATCACCGACCTTTGCAAGGCCGAAGGATTGTCTTCTGTATACATTCATGCATTCACTGATGGCCGTGATACCGACCCCAAAAGTGGACTTGGTTTTGTCAACTCCCTTGAGGAGCACTTGAAAGACAGTACAGGCAAAATCGCTTCGGTCATTGGAAGGTATTATGCCATGGACCGAGACAAACGCTGGGAAAGGGTAAAGTTGGCGTATGATGCCATGGTAAATGGTTTGGGTACATTGGCAACATCCGCAAGAGATGCCATCAAAAATGCATACGCAGAAAACACCACAGATGAGTTCATCAAACCCGTCATCATCACCAGTGAAGACAACCAACCCCTTGCTACCATTGCTGCAGATGATGCAGTAATATGTTTCAATTTCAGGACCGACAGGTGTCGGGAGATAACAGAGGTTTTGACGCAAAAAGACTTCCCTGAATTCGGCATGCAGAAACTTCCGCTTGTATATACTACCATGACCGAGTATGACAGCAGTTTCAAACATGTGGATGTTATCTTCAGGAACGACAACCTCACCCATACCCTTGGAGAGGTATTGGCATCAAATGGTAAGACACAGATCAGGATTGCGGAAACGGAAAAATATCCGCATGTCACCTTCTTTTTCAATGGTGGGCGGGAACTGCCTTTTGAAGGTGAAAGAAGAATCATGACTGCCTCACCAAAAGTAGCCACCTATGACCTTCAGCCAGAAATGAGTGCGCATGAACTGACAGAAAAAATTGTTCCTGAAATAAATGCGAAAAGTGCAGACTTCATCTGCCTCAACTATGCCAATGCAGACATGGTCGGACACACCGGCGTTTGGGAAGCAGCTGTAAAAGCTGTGGAAACAGTAGACGCTTGTGTGAAACAGGTCGTAGAAGCAGCACTTGAAAATGATTACACTGTTTTCTTAACAGCAGACCACGGCAATGCAGACTTCATGAAAAATGAAGATGGCAGCCCCAATACAGCCCATACTTTGAATCCTGTTCCGCTTTTTGTGATAGACAAAGAATGGAAAGGCGCGCTAAGGCCTGGTAAACTCGGCGATATTGCCCCCACTATTCTTCATTGCATGGGCCTACCTATTCCCGCAGAAATGACCGGAGAAGTGCTGGTAGACTGATGCAAGACAGCCACCCCATACCACCCGCATCAATCAAGGCGGCAATATTGCTGCTTTGCTTGGGCCTGACCTTTCTTGTGCATGCACAGCAAACCATTGACAGTATTGCACAAAAAGAACTGGTTGAAGTAGTGGTATCAGGAAACAAGTTTGCAGAAAAGAAAAAAAACATTGTTCAGAAAATAGACATCATTTCTTCATCCTATATCAAGAAAGCCAATGCGCAAAACATGGGCGACCTCTTGATGTCTACAGGCAATGTTTTTGTTCAGAAAAGCCAGCAAGGTGGAAGCAGCCCTGTCATCAGGGGTTTCGAAGCCAGTCGCGTATTGTTTGTTGTTGATGGCGTGCGCATGAACAACCTGATCTATCGGTCCGGACATTTGCAAAACATCATCACTGTTGACCAGAACATATTGGAAAGTGTAGAAGTCCTGCAGGGTCCTTCTTCAACCCTGTTTGGCAGTGATGCACTGGGTGGTGCCGTTCACATGATCAGCAAACAACCTGTTTTGTCTGATGAGAAAGGAAAAGCAAAAATCAGCTCCAATGCCTTCAGCCGTTTTTCAACTGCAAACAGGGAAAAAACATTCCATGCTGACCTGAGCGCAGGCTGGAAAAAATTCGGACTCCTCACCAGCATTACCCATAGCAATTTCGGTGATGCAATGATGGGGAGACGAGACATGAAAGGATTCGAGGGATTTGGTACAAGGCCATACTATATTCAACCTTTCAATGGCATCTCTGGAGATACCATTGTTAAAAACAGCAATGATCGTGTACAACGATTCTCCGGTTATTCACAAACCGACTTTACGCAAAAGATTTTGTACAAGCCCAATGCGAATGTTTCCCACGGATTGAAT
>JBIJAE010000042.1:0-8967 GCA_044345895.1 Chitinophagaceae bacterium | reverse complement strand
CTTATCAGCTTTCAAAAATGGGACCAGCCCTTGCTGCCGGCGATGTCAATGGCGATGGATTGGAGGATGTATATGTGGGCGGGGCCATCGGTCAGTCAGGCGTTTTGTTCATTCAGCTGCCCGATTCAAAGTTTATCAAAGCATCGCTGCAGCCCTGGGAAAAAGAAAGTGCATGTGAAGACGTTAGGGCCTTGTTCGCTGACCTCAATGGCGATGGCTTCAAAGATCTCTACGTTGTTTCTGGTGGAAACGAATACGAAGACCAGTCACCTGAATACCAGGACCGCATTTATGTGAATGATGGCAATGGAAATTTTTCAGTGGCCCAGAACGCCTTGCCCAAATCAATGATTGGCAGCAAAGCGACCATTGCAGCTGGCGACATTGACCAGGATGGCGACCTAGATCTTTTTGTTGGAGGAGCCTGTATTCCTGGTGCTTTCCCGCAATCATCGCGGAGTTATTTGTTAAGGAACGATTCAAAAGGACCCAACATCATGTTCACTGATGTTACCAAAGATTGGTCAACTGATCTGCAGTATCCCGGCATCCTGCATGAAGTGCTTTTTCATGATGTTGACAAGGATGGCAAAACGGATATCCTGCTTGCCGGCGAATGGATGACCATCAAAATGTTTAAAAATACCGGCAAAGGTTTTCTTGATGTGTCGAAGACTTTGGGTTTTCTTGACCAGGGCATGTGGTCCTCCTTGTTGGTGGATGATGTGAATGAAGATGGTTATCCTGATATCATTGCAGGCAATGCAGGCAACAACCTTCAGTTCAAAGCCTCACCCGAATATCCGATCTCTCTTACCGTAACCGACCTGGACAACAACGGTTCTCCCGAGGTTCTTTTTGGTTACAACATTCAGGGGAAGTTGTATCCTGCAGCTTCCAGGGATGAACTGTTGGATCAGGTGGTGCCGCTCAGGAAAAAATATGTCAAGTACCATCAATATGCCGCTGTAGAGATGAAAGACCTGGTTGCTGAAGAAAAGTTGAAAACTGCAAAGCAGTGGACACTTACAGAACTCAACCATGTTGTGTACATGAGTGATGGCAAAGGCGGATATGCGAAAACGGTCTTACCCAACAGCACACAATTTTCCAGGGTGTTCTCCATACAGAAAATGGAAATGCCAGGACTGGGGAAATCCTATCTGTTGACAGGTAATTTTTATCCATGGCGAACCCAGTGGGGACAAAGTGATGCTGGTCTTGGTAATTTGATACAGTTCTCAAAAGACGGCATCAAAACATTGTCCAACAACGCAACAGGACTTTTTGTGGGGGGTGATGTGCGGCAGTCTGTTGTCATCAAGAATGCAGAGAACAAGAAGCTGATCATTGTTGCAAAGAACAACGAACCTGTGCAGGTTTTAAAAATGAGCCATTGATGCAAAACACAAAAAGTATCGCGGTATACCTTTTATTTTCTTTTTGCCTGCTGACATCATCGGCACAGACTTCTACTGAGCTGCTCCACCGTGCGCAACGCGCCATCACCGGAGTCATCGTGCATGATATTTTCTCTCCTCCGGTATCGAGCAGGATTTACTTGTATTCAAGCCTTGCAGCTTACGAAGCATCAACGGTTGACAATAAAATGAATTCATTTCATCGCTTGAGAAATGATTTTCAACCACCCGATCGCAGCCTGCATAAAAAAAACATCAACAGGGATTTCAGTGCAGTGTATGCCTTGCTGCTTACCGCTTCCAAATTTGTTTTTTCAGATTCCATGTTGCTGGATTCCATGACCGTCATCACAAAAGCGTTCAAGCACATCAAGCCTGATGAGTATGCCGCATCAGTTGCATGGGCAACTGCCGTATCCTCATCGGTGGTTCGATGGTCGCAGTCGGATCAATATGCAGAAACAAGAAAGATGCGCAGGTACTCACTGATCAAAAACGGATCAGCCTGGATTCCTACGCCACCGGGATATTTTCAGGCAGTAGAACCACACTGGGGGAAAATCAGAACAGTTGCCCTTGATTCCCTGCACCATTTCAGACCAAGGCAGGCGATTCCTTTCAGCACCGACAAAGCATCTGCCTTTTTTCAGCAAGCCAATGAAGTATATGCTAAAGTCAAACAACTCACCCGTCAAGATTCTGTTGTGGCCCTTTTTTGGGACTGCAATCCTTTTCACCTGACGGTACAGGGTCATGTGAATTTTGCCACAAAGAAATTGTCTCCTGGCGGACACTGGATGAGCATTGTTGGTATTGTTTCGCAGAACGCAAATGCAGGTTTCAGCCAGTCTGTCAAAGCCTATTTTTTTACTTCCATTGCACTGTTTGATGCCTTCATCAGCTGCTGGGATGAAAAATACAGAAGCAATACCATTCGCCCGGAGTCTTACATCAATGCCCATATCGATGAGACCTGGCGGCCCCTGCTCCAGACACCTCCTTTTCCGGAGTATACCAGCGGCCACAGTGTGATCAGCGCATCGGCTGCGGTGGTATTGACATCGCTGTTTGGCTCCCATTTTCAATTTGTTGACAATACGGAGGTCCCTTACGGCTTGCCATCGCGTCCTTTCTCTTCGTTTTGGGAAGCGGCAAAAGAGGCTGGCATCAGCAGGTTCTACGGTGGCATTCATTACAAAAGCGCCATAGACCAGGGGTTGATTCAGGGTGAAAAAATTGGCAAAAAAGTTGTTCAACAAATGGCTGTATTGGCAACCCGGTAATGGAACTGCTCCCATTTACCTGTATCAAGGCGTAATCAATTCTCAGGGCTAAAGCTATTTGAAGCAGATACAGTTCCTGGTCATTTAGGCGGCTGAGACATTGCATTGTTCTTCAGCTGAAAACTCTCCCGGTGCAGGGGGCATCTTCCGAATTCGGCAATCGCCCTGCGGTGGTCAAGCGTGCCATAACCCTTGTTTTTTTTCCAGTTGTAGTGTGGATATTTTTCGTGGTGCTCCAGCATGAAATCATCGCGATAGGTTTTGGCCAGAATGCTTGCTGCTGCAATCGAGTAATATTGGCCATCACCTTTGATGATGGTGGCATGCGGAGTTTTTTTGTAAGGCTTGAACCGGTTGCCATCGATGATGATGAAAGATGGCTTTTTCTTCAGTTGGTCCAGTGACAGGTGCATGGCCTTGATGGAGGCATTGAGGATGTTGATTGTATCAATTTCTGGGGCATCAATTTTGGCCACAGCCCAGCTGATGGCAACCTTTTGGATCATGTCCCGCAGGGCATAACGCGTTTTTTCCTTGATCTGTTTTGAATCGTTCAAAACAGGATCAGCAAAATCGGGAGGAAGGATGACGGCCGCTGCAAATACAGGCCCTGCCAGGCAACCCCTGCCTGCTTCATCGCATCCTGCCTCGGGATGCAGATCCTGGTAAAATGGTTTGAGCATCTGCTGCAAAGTAGCAAGAAAAATTCATCAAAAAACCTTCGCGATGAACAACTGCAATACCTTTGTGCCATGATTGAAAATACTGTTGCCAAAAAATCAAATGCTGTAGCAATATGGTTGTTGATTGGAGTCGGAATGATCATCATCCAGGTGTTGTTGGGCGGGATCACACGCTTGACGGGCTCGGGGCTTTCCATCACAGAATGGAAGCCGATCCTGGGTGCCATCCCCCCATTGAATGAGGCGGCATGGCTGAAGGCCTTTGAGCAGTATAAGCAAATTGGGCAGTTCAAACACCTGAACTTTGAGTTCACTTTGTCTGATTTCAAATTCATTTATTTCTGGGAATGGTTTCACCGCGAATGGGCAAGGTTAATTGCCCTGGTTTTCCTCATTCCTTTCATCTATTTCATTGCCAAAAAAATGTTCAGGAAAGAGATGATCAATCCTTTGATCATCCTGTTTTTGCTGGGTGCCGCCCAGGGCCTGATTGGATGGATCATGGTGGCGAGCGGTCTCAATGATGAAAACCTTTATGTAAACCATATCCGCCTGGCCATCCATTTCATCTCTGCGCTGGGCTTGCTGGTGTACACTTATTGGTTTGCAATGCTGTTGCTGGTTCCTCCTGCGCAACATGTTGTTGCACCTTCGTTGAAAAAATTCACGGTTGTTTTGTTGTTGTTGATTGTGGTTCAGCTGGTCTTTGGGGCTTTCATGGCGGGTTTGAAGGCCGCCAATTTTGCCACCACCTGGCCGCTGATCAACGGAGAGTGGATTCCTTCATCGATGGCCAACGATGGCTTGTCATATTTCACCCACGACCCTTTGGCAGTGCACTTCATCCACCGTACGCTGGCCTATCTTATCACAGCATTGATCGTCGTTTGGCACCTGAGGGCAAAGAAAATTGCAGGAGGAAGCATGTTTGCAAAACTGCGGTCCCTGCCCTTGCTGGTGGTTGTACTGCAGGTGGTCCTGGGCATCCTCACGGTATTGTTTGCCAACAGCAAAAAGGCCTTGCTCTGGTTAGGAGTTGCCCACCAGTTCACTGGCATGATGTTCCTGTTGTTGATGATGACCATGGTTTACCTGGTCAGGAAAAAATAATCAGTTGGCATTGAATTCGACGGGATAGCCCAGCATTTGTTTCAGCTGGGAAGTGGTGATGCGTTGCACAGCTTGTGAGGCATCGTTCCTGAACAACAGGGCATGCATGATGAGCTTGGTTCTTGTATTGTAGACAACCTTCCAGCAATAATCTGGAACGCCCACGCCTGACCCGATGGATTTTTTGCCAAAAATTCCGCCGGTATAGATTTTCAACCTGTCGCGCTGGCTCTCTTTTCTGATGGTGGCTTCCCAGCTTTTCCAGGATCCCCTGTTTAGCTTTTGGTGCTGTGGAATACAGTTATAGTAGGAAAAAGTGCAACGCTCCATCTCACAGTCAAAGGCAAAATCTTCTGCATTGGCCAGGTGTCCGCGGTCAAAGCCACTTTTTGCATAGTCTTTGTTGTTGGCAGACCTGTATTCTTTGGTAAACTGAAACCGCTCTCTTGAGCAATCGCCACCGCCTTTGTGCAAATAATACACCACATAAAGGGGTGATTTTACCGCAAAAGAGAAATAGGATTGATAGGCTGGTTTGTTGATGATGGTATCAATCCGCTGGGCATTCCCCTGTTGGAGGATCAGCAAAAGGAGCAGGGGAAGGAGGGTGTTTTTCAGTTGTTTGCGCATAACGATCAACAAATTTACTTATTTAGAATAGCGAAAACCATTTATTTGCAATTCAATCAATGGCTGATTTGGAACCAACAAAAATCAAATACCGGATCGACAACGCCTTTCACATGCTCCGTCATTTTGAGGGGATGGATGAACAATTGCAAGCCAATTTCCTGAGGGCTGGTTATGTTGAAAAGAACATGCAAGCTGAGCTGACCCTTCCTGGCTCAAGGTTCTTTTCCGACTTTGCTTCGGATATCCCGGGCCTCCTGAACCGGATTGGCCAATACCCTTCTGTAATACTTGAAACCGGTGACCGCAATATCCAGCTGAATGGGCAGGGATCCTCTCTTGATTTTCCTAACGGAATTGGCTCAAGGGCAGTAATGTGTTTGGATGAACTGTCTGCAGTGGAAAGGGCTGGTATTTTTCTTAGAAACAACCGGGGCCTTGATTTGCTTCATCTTGAAGTGAACAAGATTCCGCCCACCTGGGAGTTCACCCTGGTGCTCAGGCCTACCCAGCAGGGCCATGTATTTATCACCGCATTCCCCGGGCCTCCGGCCATGCCGCTTCCCTATCACCGGTTGGGCAGGAAAAGGCAGGAGGAATGCAAGGCTTTTTGGGCCAAGCATGTTTTTTTGGTTGAGGCGGGTTGAAAAAGCAGTTTACCACTTCAACAATGCACTGGCCCAGGTGAATCCGCTTCCGAACGCGGCCAGGCAAACGGTATCTCCATCCTTGATCAGGCCTTTTTCCCAGGCTTCGCAGAGGGCAATCGGTACCGATGCAGCCGTGGTATTGCCATATTGCTGGATATTGTTGTAAACCTGGTCATCGCGAAGCTTGAGCGTATGCTGGACAAATTGAGCGATGCGCAAATTGGCCTGATGGGGGATCAACAAATTCAGGTCTGCAGGGGTCATGTTGTTCTTGGCCAGGGCTTCCATGATCACTTCAGGAAATTTTACCACTGCTTTTTTGAAAACAGCAGGTCCGTCCATGGTGGGATAAATTTGCCCATCATCAATCATGGCATGGCTGAAAAACATTTGTCCGATTTCGGCTTCATCAAAGCTGGCAAATTTCTCCTCTTTCCAATGGTTGGCATGTGTTCCGGGATTGTAATTAGCAAGAATCTCAGCACTTTCTCCATCGCTGTGCAAATGGGTGCTAAGGATGCCCTGTCCTTCCTTTTCTGTCGGTTGGAGCACAATAGCACCTGCACCATCGCCAAAAATTACGCTGACGTTTCTTCCCCTGGTGCTGAAATCCAATCCAAAAGAATGCTTTTCACTTCCAATCACGAGGATGTTTTTGTACATGCCTGACCGGATGAACTGGTCGGCAACGCTCAGTGCATACACAAAGCCACTGCACTGGTTGCGAATGTCCAGGGCTCCGATTTCTTTCATTTTCAAGGCACGTTGCACGAGTACGCCGCAGCCAGGGAAATAATAGTCTGGGCTAAGGGTTGCAAAGATGATGAAATCGATGTCCTGTGGAGTAATGCCGGCACGTTCAATGGCTACCTTGGCGGCCTCTACGGCCATGGTGGTGGTGGTTTCCTCGGTACGATGGGCATACCTTCTCTCCTCAATCCCCGTTCGTTCACGGATCCATTCATCGCTGGTGTCCATGTATTGAAGCAGGTCCTTGTTGGTAACAATCCTTTCGGGGAGGTATTTGCCGATGCCGGCGATTTTTGAGTGAAACATGGGGGAGGGAGGTTTAGAGAGGTTGAGGGAGGTTGAAGTGGTTTAAGGGTTTAGAGGTTTAGGGGTTTAGGTGGGTGGAGAGGCGGAGAGGTTTAAGGGTTTAGGGGTTTAAGGGTTTAGAGGTGGAGAGGTTTAAGGGTTTAGAGGTTTAAGGTGATCATCTTAAAACAAATTCAAACAGTGATTTGTTTGAGCCGGATGGTTAAAAATCACTTTGTCCGTTTGGGGCTCAGATGGGCAACAACATATATTTAACTTGCCTACCCGCCTGAAAAGGTTTAACTTTGCGGCCTCTAAACAAGATTATGAACATTAGAAACATCGCTATTATTGCCCACGTTGACCATGGTAAGACAACCCTGGTAGATAGAATTTTGCAAACTACCAAGGTATTTCGCGACAACCAGGACACTGGAGATTTGATCATGGACAGCAACGATCTGGAAAAAGAGCGTGGCATCACCATTTTCAGCAAGAACGCTTCGGTTACTTATAAAGACGTAAAAATCAATGTGATAGACACTCCAGGCCACGCCGACTTCGGTGGTGAGGTGGAGCGTGTATTGAAAATGGCAGACAGTGTTATCCTCTTGGTGGATGCCTTCGAGGGTCCCATGCCACAGACCCGTTTCGTGTTGCAGAAGGCCCTCCAACTGAACCTGCTTCCTATTGTTGTCATCAACAAGGTGGACAAACCAAACTGTCGTCCAGACGAGGTGCATGATTCCATTTTTGAACTTTTCTTTAACCTGGATGCCACTGAGGCACAGCTTAACTTCCCCACCTTCTACGGTTCTGGAAAGAATGGCTGGTTCAATGACAGCCTCACCCCAACAGAGGACATCGTTCCTTTGATGGAAGGCATCCTCAAATATGTTCCCGAGCCTAAAATTGCTGAGGGTAACCTGCAAATGCAGATCACATCCCTCGATTATTCATCATTCCTTGGCCGTATTGCCATTGGAAAAGTGGCCAGGGGTACGATCAAGGAAAACCAGCCCATTAGTTTGATGCAGGCTGATGGTGTGATTAAAAAGCAGCGTGTAAAAGAATTGTACGTGTTTGAAGGCATGGGCAAGAGGAAGGTGACTGAAGTGTTGGCGGGAGACCTTTGTGCCGTTGTGGGAATTGAAGGTTTCAATATCGGCGATACCATTGCAGATTTTGAAACACCAGAGGCTTTGCCTTTCATCCATGTGGATGAGCCTACCATGAGCATGTTGTTCAGCATCAACAACTCACCTTTCTTCGGCCGTGATGGTAAGTTTGTTACCAGCCGTCACCTCCGTGATCGCCTGATGAAAGAGACAGAAAAAAACCTTGCCCTTAGGGTGAGAGAAACCGATAGTGCGGACAGCTTCCTCGTATTTGGTCGTGGTATCCTGCACCTTGGTGTATTGATCGAAACCATGAGAAGGGAAGGATATGAGTTGACCATTGGTCAGCCCCAGGTGCTTGTTAAAGAAATTGATGGCAAGAAATGTGAGCCGTATGAGATCTTGGTGATCGATGTTCCGGAAGAATTTGCTTCTAAGGCCATTGACCTGGTGAGCAGGAGAAAAGGGGAGATGACCGTCATGGAAACCAAGGGCGACATGCAGCACATCGAATTTGAAATTCCGAGCCGTGGTTTGATTGGTCTTAGAACTACCATGCTGACCTCTACTGCAGGTGAAGCCGTTATGGCGCACCGTTTCACGGAATACAAGCCATGGAAAGGTGCCATTCCCGGAAGGAACAATGGTGTTTTGCTGGCGAAAGAAGGTGGAAACACAACCGCCTATTCACTGGATAAATTGCAAGACCGCGGATTCTTCTTCATCGATCCAGGTGAAGAGGTTTACAAAGGAATGGTGATCGGAGAGAACAACAAACCAGGTGATTTGGTTGTTAATCCAAACGAAGGCAAGAAATTGACCAACATGCGTTCCAGTGGTACAGATGGTGCTGCGAGCATTGCTCCCAAAAAGCAAATGACCCTGGAAGAATGTATGGAGTATATCCAACACGATGAGTGTATAGAGGTTACCCCGAATTTCATCCGCATGCGCAAACTCATTTTGGACGAAACAGAAAGAAATCGCTTGGCCAAACAAATGAAGGCCGACGCATAAATAACATGAAAAGGTACCTG
>JBIJAE010000085.1:0-6669 GCA_044345895.1 Chitinophagaceae bacterium | reverse complement strand
CAGCAACTTGGACACAAGCCCGCACAGGGCCTGAACAGCGGAATCATCTACCTGATGATTGCACCATTGGCCATCATTGGCGTTGTTGCATTCAGGTGGTGGAAGGGTGGAGGATTGAACCAAACGCCTGAATAAACCATCACCAAAATTGATCACCATGAAAAGGATTCTGTCGTTTTTTGTCGTTCTCCTTTCCGTACTGGCCTTCAATGCCTGTACCGTCAATAATGTTACCATTGATGACGAAATCGGAGGAATTTTCGAGAAACACAACGTGAAAGGAACCTTCGGCATGTTTGACAACAGCAGGGGAACGTTCACAGTCTATGACCTGGACCGTTTCAAGTTGAATTATGCACCTGGTCAAACCTTCAACATTGTCAGCACCATGGTGGCCCTGCACACGGGTAAGCTTACCGATGACAGTTCATTGGTAAAAGGCAACGATTCCCTGGCGCAGACCCTGAACATTTACAGCGCTTTCCGCGCCAACAGTTCTGCACATTTTGAAACTGTTGCCGCCCTGATTGGCAAGGACACCATGAAGTTTTGGGTGGACAGCCTCAAATATGGCAACAAAAAAATCGGAACCGATCTTCAGCATTTCTGGATGAATGATAGCCTGCAAATCTCTGCAGATGAACAGCTCGGCCTCATCAAAAGACTCTATTTCAAGCAGCATCCCATCAGGGCCAGCGTGCAGGAAAGCCTCAAGAAAATGTTGATTGTTGAAAACAATGCACAGTTCCAAACTGCCTACCAACAAGGATCGGTAGTGGTTAAAGGTAAAAAATTGGGCTGGGTTGTTGGATGGATAGAAGAAAACAGGCATGTCTATCCCTTTGTGATCAACTTTGATGCCGGGGCTGAAGCAGATACCAATGCCATCGGAAAGCAACTGACCAATGATATCCTTGCGCATGTCGGATTTTTCAAGGGAATCATGTGATTTGGTAAGCGGCAGTTCAAAGATTCTATTTCACAATAGTGTAAATTGCAATTGATGCAAGAACAACATTCACTCCATTCCAGCTTGGCTCACCTTAGTGCATACCAGCGTTTGCAAACCACTGAAGTAAAGATTGGCGACCTGTTGTTGGGCAACGGCCATCCGATCAGGGTGCAGACCATGACCACCACAGACACGATGAATACCCTCGCAACCGTTGAGCAATCGATTCGTTGCATTGAAGCCGGAGCAGAATTGGTGAGGATCACGGCTCCTTCCAAAAATGAAGCCTACAACCTGCTTGAAATCAAGAACGAATTGCGCAAGCGTGGTTACAATACTCCGCTTGTGGCAGACATTCATTTCACGCCCAATGCCGCAGAAATTGCTGCGCGCATCATCGAAAAAGTACGGGTGAACCCAGGCAATTATGCCGACAAGAAAAAATTTGAATTCATTGAATATACGGATGCAGATTATATTGAAGAGATTGATCGCATCCGCGAGCGCTTCACTCCATTGGTAAAAATTTGCAAGGAGTATGGAACGGCCATGCGCATTGGCACCAACCATGGATCCTTGAGCGATAGGATCATGAGCCGTTATGGCGACAGCGCCATGGGCATGGTGGAAAGTGCGATGGAGTTTTTGCGCATTGCCAGGGATGAAGCCTACCACAACATTGTGCTCAGCATGAAGTCGAGCAATCCTCAGGTGATGGTGCAGGCCTATCGCCTCTTGGTCAAAACAATGCGGGACGAGTTTGGCATCTGTTACCCATTGCATCTTGGTGTAACAGAAGCCGGTGATGGTGAAGATGGAAGGATCAAGTCTGCCATTGGCATCGGAACCCTGCTGGAAGACGGCATTGGAGATACCATCAGGGTATCGCTCACAGAAGATCCAGAGTTTGAAATTCCTGTTTGCCTTGATCTTGTCAAGCGCTACAATGGCATGACTGCTGCATCAACTGTTCCGGAAATCATCAAGCTGCCCTATTCTCTTTTTGAATACAAAAGGCGCGATAGCTTTGCAGTTGAAAACATCGGTGCAAAGCAGGTTCCAGTTGTGGTATCAGACATGAGCAGTGCTGAAACCATCAACCCAGAACAACTCCAGAGCATAGGATATGATTACGATGAGGCCACAGACAAATGGAGCATTGGTGATGCAGCGGCGGATTATGTGTATACTGCTTCTGCGCCCATTTCATTTGCCTTGCCAGGAACATTGAAGAATATTGTGAATGCTTCCGTTTGGGATGCATCCAGCGAATCCCAGTTCCCGATTTTTTCGCTTGCTGATTTTGTTGCCGCCTCTTCAAAAAGCAACCGCATCAATTTTGTGATGGTGGATTGCTATAACGAAAACCATGTTGAATTGACTGCTCAAATGGAGATGATCCAGCAAGCAGCCACTGATCAAACAGTTGTATTTTGTTTGAGCAGTACCAACCGCAATGCCATGCAAAGTGTGCGCCGCATGTTCATTGAGCTGACCAATCTTGGCATCCGCAATCCTGTGGTGCTGGTTACGGATAGTGGCATGCATACACCCGACGAACACCTGATTCATTTTGCCACTGAGACAGGAGCCTTGTTGCTGGATGGCATGGGAGACGGCATTTCACTGGGTTTCAACGGGAAGGCCGTCATGGAAAATACAAAGGCAAAGGGACGCACCTATCTAACAGTAAAAGACATTTACCAGTTCACCAACAATACGGCCTTCAGCATCCTGCAAGCAACACGCACAAGAATATCGAAGACTGAATACATCAGCTGCCCAAGCTGTGGCAGAACACTTTTTGATTTGCAGGAAACCACGGCCAAGATTCGCTCGGTAACCAACCACCTCAAAGGCGTCAAGATTGCCATCATGGGTTGCATCGTCAATGGACCTGGTGAAATGGCCGATGCTGATTTCGGTTATGTAGGAAGTGGTCCCGGAAAAATCACCCTCTACCGCAGCAAGGAAATCGTCAAGAAAAATGTTGACAGCGAAGTAGCTGTGGACGAGTTGATCCAATTGCTGAAAGACAGTGGAGCATGGGTGGAGCCGGCATAGGGGAGGGTATTCAAAGTGAATACGATCAATTATCGTATTTTCTAGAATGTAACAACACCAGAAAGTCTGTAGATTAAACTTTTGTTATCGCCATTCTTTAAATAGGTTAGATCAGATTGTAATTTTAAGCTATGTTTATAAAAATAATGGGATAGTCCGATTACATACTCTTTTTGTTTATTCATCATCGAAGCAACTGAATTTTCGGGAGTGATCTGAGCGTACCTGGCTGCAATTTCAATTTTCTTGGTAATAAAATAACCTGACTGAATCATGGATGTTCTTCCTGAAATAATATGATTGCGCTGTGTTGTGTCTTTCTTATTGGTAATAATACCTTTATTGGAATTTCTATTATAAAATTCTGATTCAATGGAAAAACCTTTGTATTTAAACATCAGGTCAGTTCCATAATATTCAATGTTTGCTATTTCTGCGTTATACAAGAAATCGCCAAGTTGGCCCATTGTTCTTGTTGAGGCTTCGTTAAAGCTGTAAACACCAGCAATTGAAAGTTTTGGTTTTACTTCCCTTTCAATATCGGATTCTATATAATCTCCATTTGTTGAAAAATCTCCAAAAGGGAGAAATTCAACCCTGCCAGAGTAACAAAGTTTATCGTTTTTATCAGATGAAATTCGACCTTCTCCACTTGATACAGCAATTGTTGATTTTAACACTGCTTTATTCAAATTGAAATTGGTGTATATCCATACACCTTTGTCTCTGTCTAATGTGAAATTGTTGTTGGAGATTGAACGTTCTACCAATTGGAGATTTGCAGAAGAAACCAGCCTTTGCCTGTTTCCTGGCAGTTTAGTTTGCCCAAAACCAACGCGAAGCCATTTACTTACGTCATAAAACATCATTGCATCCCTCAACACCAAATTGTTTTGCAATGAACTGTTTGCAGATGTAATGTCTCCATGAGCAAAACCCAATTGAATGCGGTATGAAAATTTGGGGTCAAATGCGTTACCCTGTAGATTTAAACGACATCTTCGAAGCAAAAAGTCAGCACCTGTAGTTTCATTTTCATTATCTCGGATGGCTTCAAATACACTTTGGATTCTCCCACCTATTGCCATTGTAAAGGAAGAATCAGCTGATGTAAATTGAATCCCTTTTCCGGCTTCCATTTTAAATGAGGACTGCTTAATTTGTGCTATACAATTGGTGCTAATGGCTAGAATAACATATATAATTAGTTTAATTGATTTTATCATCTTCATGCAAAATATTAAGTACTAAATGTTTTTTTGGATGACCCCTTGGGATTATCTCAGCTACATTTAGACTATTCAATGGCGTACTGGTTAGCAATTTATTTAGTCAAATAATTCATTAGTAAACAGGCTTTGATTTAAAACCGCATTGTCTTCTAATCCTCTGTCTATTATCCACTGTATAAATGCTGATACTCTTTCTTGTTTCATTACACCACAGTTGGCTTCGTCACCAAAATGGGGTATTGTATAAGATATTGATTTTTCTAAATCGATATTGTTTAAATCGTAATCGGTCACGTAAAGTTTTAAAATTGCTACTGATTCGGTCAAATTGTTTCTTGTAAACAAAAAACCTTTTTGAGTGGCTTTGATAAACTTTGAATACAATTCCCTATGCTTTGTTATGTTTTCTTTTTTAGCCAATACAATCGGTGAATAACCATAAGGGATATTGAATTCCGCCATTGTAAATTTGTTCAGTTCAATCCCCTTGCTGTTTGCTTCAATTCCCTCCCAGTTGTCAAAAATCCAAGTAGAATCTGCAGTACCACTTAGAAGCGTATTCCAAATACCAAGTTTTTCTGGATACATAATATTTACATCACCTTTCCCCCCATCATTTTTGATCATTTCTTTCACAATATGGTCTTCATAACGCGCTTTATAGGAGGCGTATGATTTACCATCAAGCATCTTTGGTGATGTTATGTTTGATGATTTTAGCGAGACAATGCAACTTAGATCTTTTTGTAAAACAGCATAAATGGCTATAGCTTCAACTTGGTTCGCTTTGTTGTTCAAACTTATCACTGTCTCAAATGGTGCAATTGCAAAGTCTGCCAAATCGAGCTCTAATTTTTTTCCTGGCGTTAGTGAGTAGTTGTCATCTTTCGGGTTTAAAATTTCAAGGTCTATGCCCTGCTGGCTGTAAAACCCCAATTCTTTGGCAATGATGAATCCGATATGATTCACATTTGGTGTCCAGTCTAATGCTAATTTTAATTTGATCATTTTGGTGTCATTTTTATATTCATACAATACGGACAGAAACTAAAATTACACATTTCTTATCCCTCCCAAAATCAAAAGATTTATCATAAAATCATGCATATTGTTATGACAACAATTAAAATATACAAAATGCACACAACAATACAGGTTGCATCATTTTCTGATACCTTTGCACCAAACTGATCCGATCAAATGCTTTCATTGTCCATCATCATTGTGAGCTATCGTTCCTGGAACAGGCTGGATGCTTGTTTGAAGAGCATTGCTGCGCAGCCAATGGACAATATTGAAGTAATTGTTGTAGACAATCATTCTGATGATGGTCAAGCACAGCAGTTCATCAGTATGCATCCGCAGTTCAGGTTTATTTTGCAAGATACCAATGCAGGATTTGCACAGGCTTGTAACCGGGGCGTAAAAGAGGCAAAGGGAAATTGGTTGTTATTCCTGAATCCGGATACTGTATTGCAACCCAATACACTTGCACCTCTCTTGGACAAGGTTGGCAATGAACCCAGCTGGAAATTGATTGGTATTCGCCAGCTCAATGATCAGGGAAAAGATACCCATCCGCATGGTTTGTTTTTGAAATGGTGGAACGTGTGGGCCCCTGTCAGAAGCCTGGAAAGATTGTTCAAGGGAGAGAAATCCAGCAAACAGCATTTGAGTACAGCACCCATTGCTTATCCTGATTGGATCTCTGGAGCCTTTGTCTTGATCAGGAAAAATGATTTACTTGAATTGGGTGGATGGGACGAAAGGTTTTGGATGTACTTTGAAGACATGGACCTCAGCAAACGCGCAGCAGAAAAGGGGTGGAAACGGGTTCTCTACAATGAGTTGGTTTGTACCCATTCGCATGGAGGATCGTCTAGGATCAATCCAGAAACCAAGGCCATCACAAAATCTGCAGTCATCATTTCAGCAATCAAATACCTCAAAAAACACAACCGGCCATTTTATTTTGGATTGGCCATGGACATGTTTGTTTTGAGCAAGTTGATTGACATCATGATCTCTTATCCATTTTCAGCCACCAAAAGAGCGATGGCCAAACACCTGCTCGCTGCCCGACTTGATTGAAAAGTTTGAATTGCTTAATATTACTCAATCCCTTCAACCCCCTAAACCACTTCAACTTCTTCAACCTCTCTTAACTTCTCCAGCCTTCGGCTGGCAGGCTCAACCTCTACACCCTTAAACCTCTCAACCCCTAAACCTCTACACCCCTAAACCCTTAAATCACCCCCATCTCCTTCCCGATTTTCACAAAAGCAGCTATCGCCTTATCAAGATGTTCCCTTTCATGGGCTGCGCTCAGTTGAACACGGATGCGGGCCTTGCCTTTGGCAACAACAGGGAAAAAGAATCCGATCACATAAATCCCTTCTTCCAACAGTTTGGCTGCCATCT
>JBIJAE010000165.1:0-4348 GCA_044345895.1 Chitinophagaceae bacterium | reverse complement strand
GCAAGCAGGCCAAGGGGCAGCATGCCCAATAGCATTGAGACCAAAAGGTTTCTGTTGTTCATCCATGCAAAAATACAACCTAACGGGGAAGATTATTTTTTGTTTCCTGTCTGCTGTATCTCCCTGTTGATTTCCATGATGTCTACCGGCTGAGAAAAATCACCCAGCAACCATTTGCTGAAATAATCCCCCATCTGCCAGAAGAAATACTCCGTCATGTCGCCATAGCCATGTCGTTGCCCTGGCAACAAGACCAGGTCAAACCGCTTGTTGGCCTTGATCAGCGCATTGGCCATGCGAATGGTATTGGCAGGATGAACATTGTTGTCAATATCCCCGTGAGAAAGCATTAAATGCCCCTTTAGGTTTTTGGCCAGTTCTGAATTTTTTTCAATCGCATACAGAAAACTGGTATCCCCTTTTTCTGAGACCTGCTCTCTTACTCCATGGTGCTTCTCGCTCCACCACCTGTTGTAAATATTGTTTTCGTGGTTACCCGCCGAAGACACAGCAACCTTGAAGAAATCAGGATAGACCAACATTGCAGCGGTTGACATGAAGCCCCCACCGGAATGTCCGTGAATGCCCACGCGGCTGACGTCCATGTAACTGAACCTTTGCCCTAGTTGTTCAATAACTGTTTTCTTGTCGGCCAATCCATAATCGCGGAGGTTGCCGTATCCATAATTGTGGTACCATTTTGACCTGGAAGGATGCCCTCCCCTATTGCCTAACGTTACTACAATGAAACCAAACTGGGCGAGCCTGTCCACACGGTCCATTCCTCTACCAAAGGCCTTGTTCACGGCTTCTGTCTGAGGCCCAGGGTAAACATATGCAATGACTGGGTATTTCTTTGTTGAATCAAAATCAAAGGGCTTGTACACCACGCCATACAGGTCTGTGATACCATCATCAGCCTTGGCGGTAAAAGGCTCAGGAAATTTATATCCGGCATGCATGAGCGATGAAAGATCGGTCTTTTCCAGGTCCATGATTTTCTTTCCCGTTACATCAAACAAAGCAGAAACAGGCGCAGTATTGACCCTGGAAAAATTATCAACAAAGAAACGCTTGGTATCATCGAGGTTTGCGCTGTGGTCATGGTCTCCTGGGTTGAGCAGTTTCAGGCCGCTGCCATCCAACCCTGTTTTGTACAAATGCAGGTAGTAGGGATCTTCTCCGGCTTCCTTGCCGTTGGCGGTAAAATAGAGTGTTCTCGTCTTGTCATCAATGTCCTCAATTTCCTCCACATGCCATGGCCCGGAAGTGATCTGTGATTTCATTTTTCCGGAAGAGTCATAAAGATAAAGATGGCCCCATCCGTCGCGTTCGCTCCAATGGATGAATTCCTTTCCATTGTTGAAAAACAGTGGCTTGCGGACTTCAAGATAGGTATTCATCCTCTCCTCTACCAGTAATTTAACCGTTTTGGATGTAAGATCAAATGCACAAACATCAATTCGCTTCAGGTCTCTGCTTGTTCTGCTGAAATAAAATTTGGTATCATCGCCCATCCAGATCATTGGACGGCGCTCATCATCACGGGCTCTTTTTTCAACATTGGCAGACCATATTCCCAGCTCCTGGTCCTTGAACTGGGATGCAGCAATTTTTTGCATTTTTTTTGCGGCCATGTCAAACACCATCATTTCCCTGATTGGAGCTTCTTTCTCCCCAGGCATATGGTATTTATAGGTTTCAAGGGTGGGACGTGGTTCTGCAATGCTGTTGATGACCCAGAGGTCTTTCACATTCCTGCTGTCGGTTCTTGTGATGACAAAACTGCGGGAGTTTGGCGACCACATCAGACCTGCAAATTTTCTTTTCTTGCGGTTTGCTGCCTTTTCAAGATTGGTCTCACCAAATGATTCACCAAAGCCATAATTTTCAACACCATCGGTGGTCAACTTCTCCTCAACAATGGTACTGTCGTCTTCTTTCGCAATGGCCTTGCGCAGGTTGGCAGAATCCATCCTGTACAAATTGAAATCCCTTGCAAATACCACCCATTGCTGATCGGGTGAAACATTGGCCCAGGAAGGCTTTGGTGTTGGCTTCTTGTGATCTTTCAACTCAACAAGAGAGTCAAGTGTGATATTGTACTGAAAATGAAAAACCTTTTTCTCTTTGGTGGATGGTCCTTTTTTGGTGGTATCTTTTTTCTCAACTTCTTGAGTGCTTCTCACTTCAAACTGTATCCAGTTCTCATCTTTCACAAACTTGAGGTTATCGATAGAAAGATGCTTGCCATCAAAAGGATCCTTCACAATTTTTGTGATGGATGCAGCCAACTTATCATTGTCGAACATGGGCTGTTTTGTCATCTTTACGGGATCAACCACATACCATTTCTTGCCTGCAGTGGTTTCATAGGTATACCAAAACTTGACGCCGCCTTTCATCCAATGAGGATCAACGGCCGTGGAGAACAACATTTTCTCCAACTTCTTTGGAGAGAACCTCGCAGCCAATTCATAGTTGGCTTTGGCCACAGGCAGTTGTTGTGAAAAAGAAATAGAGCAGCTTGCTAATGCTAGCATCAAGAAAAAAATCCGTTTCATGCAGTTGGTTTTCGGTTGTGCATAAAGATAATCCCATTTTGTCTAAATTCGGGTTCATATGAACCGCCTGAAGCAGCTTTTTATCACCCTCCCATTTCTGATGACCATGGCATTGAACAGCACTGCACAAAAGCAAAGAAGTTTCCTGGCCCTTGGCGATTCCTATACCATTGGTGAATCTGTTCCGATTTATGAATCCTTTCCCTATCAGACAGTACAACTGCTGAGGAACAAAGGCATGAACGTGCATGCAGCTGAAATCATTGCCAAGACTGGCTGGACAACAGATGAATTAATGGCTGGAATTGAGAGAACAACCTTCGAGAAATCCTATGACATTGTTACCCTGCTTATTGGCGTCAACAACCAATACCGGGGCAAAGATCCCTCAACTTATGAACAGGATTTTGAAAAATTATTGAATAAGGCCATTGCTTTTGCTGGCGGTAACAAACAACATGTTTTTGTGCTGAGCATCCCTGACTGGGGTGCAACGCCTTTTGCTGCCAGCAGGGACCGCGTAAAAATCGGATCAGAAATAGACCAATTCAATGCCATCAACAGGAAGATCACCGAAAGATCTGGTGTTTCATACATATCCATCACAGAAGGGAGCAGAGAAGCGACTTCCAACGCTTTGCTGGTAGCCAAAGATGGACTTCATCCCTCAGGTCTTGAGTATGGCAGATGGGCAAAAAAATTGGCTGATGCCATCCTCCAATCAATCAGGCCATAACCATTGAATGAGGTCCTTCACAATTTTATAAGCAAATATTCCTACAAATACAGCGATGCCCACCCTGATTTCAGGCTTGTATTTCTGGTAGATTTTTTTCAACTGATCCATGGTGCTTGATGAGGTTTTGAATATAGTAAACCTTTTGAAATACAGATTAAAAGTATGAATGATTTACAGGTAAATCGACATTTCCGCAGCATAGGCCTTTGCCTTCTCTCCTGCCACAGATGCAAAATCATTGCCTGAAGATGCAAAGATGATGTCGCGGCTTACATTGACCAATAAGCCTACATCCTTGTTCATGGCCTTCAGAGAAATTTCTGCCAGACTACCTCCCTGCGCGCCAACTCCTGGAACCAAAAAGAAATGATCAGGTGATATTTTTCTAAGATTGATGAATTCATCAGACCTGGTAGCGCCTACCACAAACATCAGGTTGTCGGTAGATCCCCAGTCAGCAACAGTTTGTATAACCTTTTCATACAACCGGCCTTCGGCTTTCAATTCCTTCAACTCAAAATCAGCCGCACCAGGGTTGGATGTGAGCCCAAGCACAATAGCCCATTTTCCCTCAAACTGAAGAAATGGCTTCACACTGTCCTCGCCCATGTAGGGAGCAATGGTGATGGCATCAAAGGGAAGATTTTGAAGAAAGGCTATGGCATACTGGGTGGATGTATTGCCGATATCGCCACGCTTGGCATCGGCAATCCTGAAATGTGTTTCAGGAATATAGTTGACTGTCTTTTCCATGGAAGCCCATCCACGCAGGCCCTGTGCTTCATAGAAAGCGGTATTGATTTTGTAGGAAACACAGTAAGGCAAGGTTGCGTCGATGATGGCTTTGTTAAAGGCAAAAACAGGATCCTCTTCCGCCAACATGCATTCAGGCAACTTGCTGGGATCTGTATCCAAGCCAACGCAGAGGTAAGATTTTTTTGCTCTTATATGATCGATCAGTGCTTGTTTGGTCATGGTAAAAAATTGAAATTTGAATAGGTAACCTGCCTTTAATTCTATGCTTGATTAGTCTTGTCTGACACAT
>JBIJAE010000164.1:0-4432 GCA_044345895.1 Chitinophagaceae bacterium | reverse complement strand
ATGGCCAAACACCTGCTCGCTGCCCGCCTGGATTGAAAAGTTTGAATTGCTTAATATTACTCAACCCCTTCAACCCCCTAAACCACTTCAACTTCTTCAACCTCTCTTAACTTCTCCAGCCTTCGGCTGGCAGGCTCCACCTCTACACCCTTAAACCTTTCAACCCTTAAACCTCTACACCCCTAAACCCTTAAATCACCCCCATCTCCTTCCCGATTTTCACAAAAGCAGCAATCGCCTTATCAAGATGTTCCCTTTCATGGGCGGCACTCAGTTGAACACGGATGCGGGCCTTGCCTTTGGCAACAACTGGGAAGAAGAACCCAATTACATAAATTCCCTCTTCGAGTAATTTGGCGGCCATCTCTTGAGCCACTGTGGCTTCATACAGCATGATGGGAACGATGGGATGAACACCGGGTTTGATGTCGAAACCAGCCTTGGTCATTTCATTCCTGAAGTACATGGTATTCTCCTCAAGCTTGTCCCTCAGTGAGGTTGTTTCACTCAAGAGGTCAAGTACTGCGATGGATCCGCCAACAATGCTCGGCGCTAGTGTATTGGAAAACAGATAAGGCCTGCTGCGCTGGCGAAGCATTTCAATGATTTCTTTTCTGCCGCTGGTAAATCCGCCGGAAGCACCGCCCAGGGCTTTGCCCAGCGTACCGGTGATGATATCGATCTTGCCCACCACACCACAATGTTCATGGGTTCCACGACCGGTCTTGCCCAAGAATCCTGAAGAGTGACACTCATCAATCATGATGGCGGCATCGTATTGTTCGGCCAGGGCAACGATCTTGTCGAGCTGGGCAATCGTGCCATCCATGCTGAAAGATCCATCGGTAACGATGATCCTGTTGCGCAGGTGGGCAGCTGCTTTCAATTGCTCTTCCAGGTCTGCCATGTTGTTGTGCTTGTAGCGGAAACGCTGCGCCTTGCACAAACGCACGCCATCAATGATGGAAGCATGGTTCAATTCATCAGAAATGATGGCATCCTGTTCATGGAAAAGGGGTTCAAAAACACCTCCATTGGCATCAAAAGCTGCAGCATAGAGGATGGTATCTTCTGTTCCAAGAAAGGCTGAAATTTTCTGTTCCAGTTCCTTGTGAATGTCTTGGGTGCCGCAAATAAAGCGGACAGAACTCAGGCCGTAGCCCCTTTCGTCAATGTATCTTTTGGCGGCATCGATGATTTTTGGATGGGATGACAATCCGAGGTAATTGTTGGCACAGAGGTTGATGACTTCCTTTCCGCCAACAGTGATGACGGGTCCTTGCGGACTTTCGATGATCCTTTCTTTTTTGAACAGGCCTGCGTCCTTGATTTCCGAGAGTTCTGCCTGAAGCCGTGCGATGATGGATTCGTTCATATAATGCGTTTTGGGACTACAAAATTCCATTAAAATTTACAACTATGGCAAAGAAATTGCCCGAAGTGTGGGCTCCTGCCGGATAATTTACTTTTTAGCAGGTGGCCTGTAACTTTTCGGTCTTACCTTCGTTGTATTGTTGATGAGAAAAAAACATCCATATTATTTTTTGTTGACAGTATTGATCTGCACCATGCTTGTGCTGGTGCTTGGTTATGGCTTGACCAATGTTTACCATTCTTTTGCTTTTTCCCGTTTTCAAGACCTTGACCAATTGGAACAGCAAGACCAGATCCGCTCTTCAAGACCCCTTTGGCATGCCTTGCCAAGGTATCTCTTGCCCCAAAACAGTATTTTTTTTCCGGGCTTGTAACTTTTTGAACAGCACATCGTACTACTGAAGAACAATCACTCACCCAAAACGCAATGACTGAGAGAGAATACAATGACTGCGTTGATGCCCATGCAGATGGTGTGTACAGGTTCATTTTAAAGAACCTGCAGCATACCGAGGACGCACGCGATATTGTACAAACAGCGTTTGAGAAGATGTGGAAAAACAGAGATGCGGTGGTGAGTGAAACGGCTAAATCCTATCTGTTCACGGTAGCCTACCACCAGATGATTGACCATATAAGAAAGAGCAAGCGGGTGCAGTTGGTGGAAACATTTGATGAGGGCAGTAGGGTAAGCAGTGCAGTATCGCCGGATTTGAAAAAGGAGTTGGAAAGGGCTTTGCAGCGACTGACTCCCTTGCAAAAATCCTTGATTCTCCTGAAAGATTATGAAGGATATTCTTATGATGAAATTGGAAAGATCACCGCATTGAACCCCAGCCAGGTAAAAGTGTATTTACATCGCGCAAGGCTTCAGCTGAGAGATTTTGTGGGGAAACCTGAAAACATCATTTGACCAGGCAACCATGCTCAAACATACAATCAACTTCGAAAGAACAATCATATAAACAATAAAAAGCAAGATGATCAATCTACTGAATTACGAAACTTTTTTCCTGCTCTATGCAGATGGCGAATTGTCGTCTTCTGAGCAGGAATCCGTTTTGCAATTCGTGGAGCAACATCCCATGCTTAAGGAAGAATTCAATCGCATCAAAGCAGTACAATTCAGTCCTGACAAGGGTTTGGTGATGATGGACAAGTCTGCTTTGCGAATGGAGGTACCTGAAGAATTTGAAGCCGATTGCTCATTTGAACCAGACCTCAACATTGTATACCCCAACAAAGCCGAGCTGTACAGAAAGGAAAATGTTTTTCCTGTTTATTGGCTTCGGATGGTTGCTGTTGCAGCGGCCATATTTTTTACCATGGGCATTGCCTGGTTGGTCATGGGAGAGAAGGATAACAATTCTTCCTTTGCCATGGAAACGGGTGCAGCCGAAGGTTCATCGTCAGTTCAAGAATCGGCTTTGCCCATCAGTAAAGCAATATCTCCTCTATCTGAAGATAAGATGCCGACATCAAGAGGCATCCTCCATCATCAGGTTGACAGGGCTGTCGCTTCAAGCGCTACTGCATCAACAGTTTCTTCAATGAAAGCAACGGAAGTTAAAAACCGTGCGGGACAAACATCAATTGATCTTCAGCAATCCATTGCTATCGTTACTCCGCAGGTTGTTGTGTCCGATGTTTCTGCTCTTTCAACTTCACAACAAGTTTCGGTGCAACAGAAGGGAAATTTTTCAGAAACCGTTTTGTTGGCTGCGGCCGAACGCATGGCAACAACCGCAGCGTCAATGCCGTCCGAACCCAACACTACTATGCTCATCAATGCTGCAATGAAAGAGGAGAAAAAATCAGGACTCCGCTCCATTATCCGGACCATCAGCAGAAGGCTGCTCGATGAACACGAACCTCCGCAGGACCAAAAATTCATTCAGGTCGCTAATTTTTATATTCCCGTCAATAAATAGAATCATCAATAAAAAACAAAGGTATGAAGCATGTAGCAGTGGCATTGTTATTGGGTATTTTGTCAACGCAAGTGATGGCACAAACAGATACAACCAAGTTGAAAAAAGGGACGACGATCATGAAGATTGGAAACATGACCATCATTAAACCCAATGAGGCTGAATCCAGTAAAACCGATACGTTGAAAATCGGAGAGGACACCCTAAAAGTGGGCAGCATGATAATCGTAGGGAAGGGAATTTCAGAAGGGATTAGCAAATTGGGAAAAGCATTAGAAGGCGTTGATTTCAAAAAATTAACAGATGATGCCGTACAAGGAGTTGACATCAAAAAAATTGCAGAAACTGCTACTGATCTGCTGAAGAAAAAGAAACCTAAAAAAGTCTCCACCAACTGGTTTGTGTATGACATCGGTTTTGCCGGATACAATGACAATACCAATTACGCCACTGCTGCAGCACAGGCATTTATAAGGCCTGCAGGAAGCGTACCAGCGTCAAAAGGAGATTTTGCCTTGAAAACGTCAAGGGTTTCCAATTTCAATCTCTGGTTTTTCATGCAGCGCGTGAGCATCATCAAGAGTGTATTGAACCTGAAATACGGTTTGGGAATTGAGAGCAACAACTATTTTTTCAAGACCGGCATTACCTATGTGGACGACATCAATGTTTATACAACGCGTGGCGGAGTGAATGAATTGAGCAAGAACAAGCTGGTGGCCAACTACCTGACTGTTCCGGTGATGCTGAACATCAACACCAATCCGATGAAAGGCAAAAGAGGATTTCAGTTCTCTGCGGGCGTGAGTGGAGGTTATCTTTCCAGCGCAAGGCAGAAACAGAAAGGAGCAGGCGGTACAGACAAAACAAAGTCCAACTTCAACCTTGAGCAATTCAAGTTATCGTATGTAGCTGAACTTGGCCTCGGCCCGGTAAAATTGTATGGCTCTGTAGCATCAAACCCCATGCACCAATATGGTTTGGAACAAGTGCCTTATACATTGGGCTTGAGGTTCTCGAATTAGGCGGGTGGGGTTAATGGTTTAGGGGTTTAAAGGTTTAAGGGTTTAACGGTTTAATGGTTTAGGGATAAACCTCTACACCTCTAAACCCTTCAACCCCTACAC
>JBIJAE010000290.1:0-2611 GCA_044345895.1 Chitinophagaceae bacterium | reverse complement strand
GGGGATTGAATGTTGCCTATGCTGTTAAAAATTTCCTTTTGTTTGGCTCCTGCTACAGGGGTTATTGTCCTGAAAAGCAAATAGGGTTGTACCTGATGCTCCTCTGTTCCATCCTGATTTTCATCATGGCTTTTTTGCCAGAAGGGAATGCCAAAAGGGTAGAAGAGCCAAAAAGTTAAATGCCATCAAAGGTAATACAAGGTCAATCTGTCGCTATTTTTTCGATTCCTTGCTCCATGCATCTTTGAGGGTAACCGTCCTGTTGAAAACAAGTTTACCGCCTGCAGAGAGTTTGTTGTCCAGGGTAAAATAGCCCTTTCGGATAAATTGAAACTGCTCTCCGGCTTTGGCTTCCAGCAGTGAGGGTTCAATTTTGGCAGCTTGTATGATCTCAAGGCTGTTGGGGTTCATGTAGGTTTTGAAATCTCCTTCTTCGCTGGAAGGGTCTTCCACCTGGAACAGGCGATCGTAAAGTCTTACTTCAGCAGTCTCAGCTTTTTCTGCTGATATCCAATGCATTGTGCCTTTTACATTTATGCCGGATGTATCTTGTCCACTCTTGCTTTCAGGAATATATTCACAATGTACTGCTATGACTTTTCCTGATGCGTCTTTTTCAAATCCAGTGCAGCTGACGATATAAGCACTTTTCAACCTAACCTTGTTGCCTGGAGCAAGCCTGAACCATTTTTTGGGGGCTTCCTCCATAAAATCTTCGGCCTCAATCCACAATTCCCTGCCAAATGGAAGGTCTCGGTAACCGCCATTGTCTTCCAGTTCAGGATTGTTCTCACCTTTCAGCATCTCAGTTTGTCCTTCAGGATAATTGGTGATGATCAATTTGATTGGATCCAATACCACCATCCTGCGCAGCGCTGTCTTGTTGAGGTCTTCTCTCACACAAAATTCAAGGAGGCCAACATCAATGATGTTTTCCCTTCTTTGTACACCAATCCTCTCACAAAAATTCCTCAGGGATAGGGGTGTATAACCTCTTCTTCTGAGTCCTGAAATCGTTGGCATCCTTGGATCGTCCCAGCCGTCTACAAGGTTTTCCTGCACCAATTGCAAGAGCTTTCTCTTGCTCATCACGGTATAGGTAAGGTTGAGCCGGGCAAACTCAAATTGATTCGAAGGGAAGATGCCCAGCTGGGAAATGTACCAATTGTAAAGGGGCTTATGGACTTCAAACTCCAGCGTACAGATTGAGTGAGAGATATTCTCGATGGAATCAGATTGTCCATGGGCAAAATCATACATGGGATAGATGCACCAAGTATCACCAGTCCTGTGGTGATGGGTTTTCTTGATCCTGTACATGATAGGGTCGCGCATGTGCATGTTGGGGGATGCAAGGTCTATCTTGGCACGCAAAACTTTTTCGCCGTCATTGTATGCTCCATTTTTCATGGCGGTGAACAGGGAAAGATTTTCTTCGATGCTCCGGTTCCTGAAAGGGCTCTCTTTTCCTGGTTCTGTAGGTGTGCCCTTCATGGTGGCAATCTCTTCTGCACTGAGGTCATCCACGTAGGCCAGTCCCTTCTTGATCAGCTCAACGGCAAAAGCATACAATTGATCAAAATAATCAGATGCATAATGCTCCTCTTCCCAATCAAACCCTAGCCACCTGACATCGGCTTTGATGGAATCCACATATTCAGTGTCTTCCGTTACAGGGTTGGTATCATCAAAACGGAGGTTTGTTTTTCCGCCATATTTATCCGCAAGCCCAAAGTTCAGGCAAATGCTTTTGGCATGGCCGATGTGCAGATAGCCATTGGGCTCTGGAGGGAACCGGGTATGGATCTCCACATGCTTTCCTGCAGCAAGGTCAGCTTCTACGATTTCTTCCAGGAAATTCAGCGATCTTTCTTCACTCATGCGTTCAAAATTGAAAGCAAATTTACAACTAAACCCCTAAACAATGCATTCCTTCAGGGATTTGTCGATGATGGCAATGGCCTCTTCAACCTGTGCCGCATTGATGACCAATGGAGGCGCCAGCCTGATTTTGTCGCCATGGGTGGGCTTGGCCAATAACCCGTTTTTCATGAAGGTTTCACAAATGATCCAGGCTGCATCAGGGTTTTGGTGCTTGATGACAATGGCATTCATCAGGCCCATCCCCCGGATTTCACCGATCAGTGGAGATTGTATGGCGGCAAGTCCAGCCCTCAACAGTTCACCCATCTGTATCGCATTCTCAGCCATGTTTTCATCAACCAGTACTTTCAGCGATTCGGTGGCAACAATGCTGGCCAGCGGGCTTCCTCCAAACGTTGAGCCGTGTTCTCCAGGTTTGATGGTGAGCATCACCTCATCACTGGAAAGAACGGCACTTACCGGAAAGGTTCCGCCACTGAGGGCCTTGCCCAGCAACAGAATATCGGGCTTTACATTTTCATGATCGCAGCAAAGCATTTTTCCTGTTCTGCAGAGACCGGTCTGTATCTCATCTGCGATGAACAACACATTGGCGGCTTCGCAGAGGGCCTTGGCTTGTGAGAGGTATCCCTTGTCTGGCATGACTATCCCGGCTTCTCCCTGAATGGGTTCAACCAGAAATCCAGCAACATCCTTGTTTTCCAATACCAGCCTCAATGCCTCAAGA
>JBIJAE010000012.1:0-16052 GCA_044345895.1 Chitinophagaceae bacterium | reverse complement strand
AATGACAGCTGGGAAGCCATTTCGACTAAACTTTCTGCTATTGAAAACAACCATTCAACCCCTGCATTCATCTGGCTGAGGCCGGCGTTACGCTATGCGGCAATGATTGTTTTTCTGGCTTTCACAACAACCATACTAATCAACAATTCATTCAGGAATGCACTGATTGAATCCATTCAGGGGCCCGGTATAAAGGCTGCGCTGACAGATACCCCACAGGTACTCAGCAAAGATTCAGTCAATAAAAAATTCAAGACAAGCAATTACCCCGGTAAGCCACATGAGGAATAGAAAAATTACAATCCCCTCGCCATTTTGCTTTCAAACAGAAATGGCAGTACAGGTGTCTGATGTCAATTATGGTGGCCATGTTGGCAATGAACGGTACTTGCTTTTTGCCCAGGAAACAAGAATGCGCTTTCTTGCAACCATTGGCTGTTCTGAATTGCATTTTGGACCATTCGGCCTTGCGCTAACAGAGGCGCATGTTGAGTATTTTCATGAGCTTTTCCACGGCAATAGCATCCGCATATGCCTGGCCATTGGCACACCATCGAGGGCATCCTTTGACTGTTTTTATTTGATCAAGCTAATAAAAGATGAAGTTGAAGTGGAATCAGCCACCATCAAAACAAGCATGGTATGTTTTGACTACAAAGAGAGAAAAGTAAAGTCCATCCCTGATGAGCTCAGAAAAATCCTTGAACAATGTGCTCATCAAAAAAATGAAGGCTAACTGTTCCAGATTTCCCATGATGCCTCTGCCTGAATAACCAGCATGTCTGAGCCATTCTCCACAGCTGCACCGCGGAGTTCGCCTTCCTGTAAAAACCTGGTCCTCTCTGGGTTGTAGACCAAATCAAAAAGATAATGTTCTCCTCCAATAAATTCATAAGGAATGACAGGAGCCTTCATGATGTCCGGATACATCCCAACTGGAGTTGTATTGATCAACAGCGTATGGGTTTCAAGCATTGATTGGTCAATTTCTTCATACCCAATCATTCCCTCACCCGGGGTTCTGCTCACTTGCAAAAAAGAAATGCCGAGTTCTTTCAAAGTATACGCTACTGCTTTTGCAGAGCCCCCTGTACCCAGAACTAATGCTTTTTTGTGGTGAGGCTTCAACTTTGGCAAGAGTGACCTCGAAAATCCAATCACATCGGTATTGTGCCCCATCAATTGTCCATTCTCAATCCGGATACAATTGCAAGCCCCAATCTCCTCAACAACAGGCGACACGCAGTCCAAATAGGCGATAACTTGCTCTTTATAAGGAATGGTTACATTCAGTCCTGCTAAATCCGGATTTGAAACCAACAGCTCTTCTAACTGACCAATGTGTTCCAAAGGATACAATTCGTAGGCATTTCCAGAGATCCCTTCCCGCTCAAATTTTTCTGTAAAATATTTTTTTGAAAACGAATGACCCAATGGGTAACCGATAAGTCCAAATCTCCGCATGGTGTACTTATTTGTCCAGGAACAGGTCAAATGTATCCCCTCTCAAGCCGATGCGCATGGCTTCAAGCGCAATGATCTCGTTGGGGGCGATATTTCCAAGATTAACATTTGTACCCAGCAGTTCAATAAAATAAAGCTGCTGCGCTTTTTGAGGAGCCTCCCAAAGGATTTTTTCACCTGGAATCTGTGTCAATATTTCTTGTACCAACCCTTCCCGCACTTCACCACTTCCTCTGTAAATACCAACATTCCCGGCTTCACGGGCTTCTGCAATAACATAAGTGGCCCCTGCCTTCAGCTCGGCACTCATCAGCTCAATCCATTTGTATGGCGGAATAATGTGTGCGGCATCTTTGCTCCCCACTTCACTTAAGACCATTCCAATGGCACTCAGCTTTTCTATATAACCACATTTTTCTGAATGAGGGATGGTAATCGATCCATCACTTACCTCCATATAAGAAATCCCATAGTCCTTGCAGAGTGAAATATAATCGTTAAACTGGTTCCTGATCAGGAATGCTTCCATGAGCGTGCCACCAAAATAGACGGGTATTCCCGCTGACTGATAGAGGTCAATTTTTTCCCGCAGTTTTGGGGTTACATAAGCAGTTCCAAATCCAAGTTTAATCATGTCAACATGTGGAACTGCATTTTCGATGAATTGCTTTGCCTGATCAAGGGTCAACCCTTTGTCCATAACCATGGTTATTCCTTCTTTTCTTGGTTTCACAAACCTGTCAGGCATTTGAGACAAACTGAAATTCATGGTCTAGATTAGTTTTTCCAAAAATACGAAAGAGATGATTAAAAGCAGCAGCTCAATTCTACGATAGGGCTCAGATGCGCTTTCTTCTCTTGTTTTTTAGGATAAGCTCTACAACCTGGGGAAACTTTACAGAGGATGGATACAGTTTGAGGAACTTCTTCAGTAAACGTGGCTGGGCTTCAATGGAAGATTCCAGCAAATCAAGCCCGGGCTTGATTTTGCCAACAGACAACAAAATGGCGCTGTCATAGTAATCAAACATGGGTTTATTTCCGGTTTTGACCCTTGCCATTTCTACCTGTTTTTGTGCTTCCTTGAACTGACCACTGACAAACAGGGCCGCAATCAGCGCATCCCATGATTTGATATTTTTTGGCCTTGCCTGCACAGCTGCTATGAAATAATGCACTGCCTCTCTTAACTTTCCTACTTTAACCAGGCATTCGCCCATGGTCAGGTTGAACTCTGGATCAAGCCGCTTTATGCGCAAAGCTGTATCAAGGTATTTGATAGCCTGGGCATGCTTGGATTCTTTGATATAAGTACCTGCTACTTTCAGGTAAACTTTGGCATCATCCGGATTGAGATGAGATGCCTTCCTGTAATAAAATCTTGCCTGGGCATAATTCTTGATCTTCTCATAACAAAATCCGATGGCCTGGTAAATCAGGTCCTCCGGCCGGGCCAGCTCAATCACCCTTTCAAGGCTTTCAATCGCTTCTTTGTAACGGTGCAACCTCATCATGGCATCCGCCATGTTTCGGTAGGCATAGTCAAACTTCTCATTGATGGCAATAGCATACTGATAGGCATCGATTGACTTCTCAAAAAGACGCAAACCCTGGTAAGCTGCGGCAAGGTTAAACCATGCCAAATCATTGTAAGGGAATTCCTCAATGATTTTGAGGTGCAGCCGAATGCTCTCTTCGCTTCTTCCGGTAAAATCTGTCCAAAAACAGATCTTGTAGAGCGCCTCTTCATTATTGGGATCGTACTCAAGAATCAGCTTAAGACAATCGAATATTTTTTCAAATGCCTCATAGTCATCGTACACATCCGCCAATTCAAAAAGCAGGTCAATCCTCTCTTCCCCCTCAAATTGCAAAATGGCGTCTTCCAGCAATTCCACCGCCTTGTCCTGCATATCCAGGGCCAAATAAGCATCGGTCCTCAAGACATAGATGTCAATGTCATTGCGATCCAAAATCTCAGCCTTGTCCAAAAGTATTAGGGCACGCTTGTACTGCCTGTTGGCAATCAGCAGGTCTGCTTTCTTCACCAGTAACGTACAAGAATAGGGATACTGAAGGACCCCCATTTCGGCAGCCTCCATTGCCTTGGGGAGTGAATTCTGGTCATCAAAATGATCAATGATGCGCTCAAATGATTCCTCAGAGAGAAAACTATTGCCCCTGCCTGCGCACAAGCGCTCATAGACCTTCAGCAGGTCTTGGATGTCATCATTGTCGGGCAATTTGGATTCTCCTGTCATTTTTAGGGGGTTGTTGTAAGATAAGGAATCGCTTGGATTATACCCTTGACCTTCTAAAATTCTTTTGTAAGAGAATGCGTTTTGGTAAAATCTTTAGGAAAACTTGCTAATTTGAGATATTATGTTAATTTTGTACTAATAATGAAAATCCTACTCAGCTCAGCTCATCATGTTTTCAAGAAATCAGTTGCACTGGTTGCAGTGATTGTATTGTCACATACTGCACTCGCTGTAGATGGCATCATCGTTAAATCAAAATCTTCTAAGGCCTCTTTTTCAAACATGAAAAAGAACCTTACCCTCAACCTGAATGCTGGTTTCACTTATGCTGGAAACAGGTCTTTTGGTTTTAGAAAATCGGGTAAAGAGAACATGTTCAATTCGGTAATTTCCTACCATAAAGGAAACATTACTTACATGATTCCTTACAAAAACAAAGGAATCCTTCAGCGTTTCAAAACGCCTCAGAAGCCGCAGCACTGAGAATTTTATCTTCTTCCTTTCTTGCTTTCTTCAAAGCTCAACACCCTGTAGCCACTGCTTGGTACATCAAATCTTTGAATGGGTACAGGATCAAAGTTGATAGCTGTGGCGGTATAGACCACCATCGTATTCCCTTTTGTATAGGAAAATTGAAGTGCCATCCCTGGTAAGGTCCCAAACTGGCTGTCAACCTCCGGATTCTCCGTTGAAATCTCCCGGGTATAAAAAACGCCAATAACAGTACTATCTTTTAAGATGGCATTGGCCCTGCTGCATTTGAAGCCAATCAATGTGATGCTGTCTTCTGAGAAAGCATACACCAGGTTTTGAAACTTGGCATTGGTTTCTGCCCAGTTCTCCCTGTTCAGTGGAATCAGTATTTTCTGAGAGCCCAATTCCCTGATCACGGCACCCTTCCCCTCTCTTGTATCAAAAATAGTTATGGTTTTACCTATTGAACTGCTCATTTCTGATCTCACATGCCCACCCTTGATCATGTGAACAGCCGTTGCATCATCCGCAATCTTTGTTCCGTCTACAAAAGTTGAAACTGTGAATACAAGGGTTCCTTCTGAAAACCTTTTTTGCGCCATTGACGGAGCAATAGCAAAAAGGAAAATCGGAAGAAGGAATCTTTTCATGGCATTATTTTTTCTTTACCTTTTGCTGCATATCATTGACCTTTTTTTGTGTAGCCTGCATCTGCTCTAGGCGTTCCTGCCATTTGGATTTCTCTCTTGGCTTTTTCTTGTTGGATTGTATTTCTGCAAGAATCTTATCATGATCAATGATGTAATTCTGGATCACAAATTGCAACAATAACGTGATGACATTTGATACGGTGTAATACCAGGTAAGCGCTGATGGAAGTCCGTTGAATATGCCCAATAGCATGATGGGGAATATATAAGGCATGTACTTCATGACCGGATTGTTTTGGTCAGGGGTCATGCTCATGCTATACAATGAAATCAATAAACTCGTCACTACCGCCAATACAGTGAACAAAGAGAGATGGCTGCCCAAACCTGGAATGTTGAAATCCCAGCTGAAGACTGCATCATAGGAGGAAAGGTCTTTTGACCACCAGAATGGCACACCGCGCAATGTGATGTTGGAATTAAAAAAGCTGTACAATGCAAAGAAAATGGGGATCTGAAGCAAGGCCGGAATACATCCACCCAATGGATTGACACCTGCAGTGCGGAACAGTTTCATCTGCTCCATGCTGAAAGCCTGTTGATCATCTTTCAGCTTTTCTTTCAATACATCCAACTCCGGGCGCAGGGCCTTCATCTTTGCACCACTCACATAGGATGTATAGACCAGGGGAGAGGTCATCAATCGAATGAAAAGTGTGAGCAACAAAATGGCCAGGCCAAGGCTTCCCACATACTTCTCAAAAAGTCCAAACACAGGGAGAACGATCCACCTGTTGATGTATTTAACAAAAGCATAAAAACCCTGACCAAGATTGACCATGTCTTCCATGTCCATCTTGTATTGCTTGAGAATAGCAAAGTCGTTGGGACCAATATAAAACCTGTAACCAAGGTTTACAGCAGTTGATGCAGGGAAAGTGGTGCGCAGGTTGGCAGTGGTCTGTGCTACAATCTTGAGTGAATCATCTGGCATCTTGCAGTTGATGTCTACATAGCTGAATCCATTTTCTGCAATGACGGTTGTATTGAAGAACTTTTGCTTGATACCCAGCCACTTAAGCCCATCATCCCAATTTTTACCCAGGCCATCGCTCATGGTAAAATAATCAAACCCGTCTTGCCCGTATAAACCCAATTGGGTTTCACGCTTCTCTGTTTGGATGTCCCGCTCTTGTTGATCGGCCTGCACCTGCCAAAGCATGTTTACCGTATTGTTTGTAAACAAGCGGTCTGCTCCTTTGACGCCCAGGTTCCACTCAAACATGTACTCCCCTTTTTTCAGGCGGTAACGGTGTTCAATTGATTTTCCGGATGAGTCAGAAAGTGTAAAAGAAAGGGTTGAGGTTCCATCTGCATCAGTATTGATGGGTGATGGAGAGAAATAGAGATCACCTGATGAGGATGTCTGGTTGACGCCTGTGTTGATCAGGTAAGAAAGTTTATTGAATGCAGCTGAAACCAACTGCACATTGGAGCTGTCAATCGATTTGTATTGCTTGAGCTCAACAGCCGTTGGACGTCCACCCTGATTGCTGAATGTTATTTTGACAAGGTCATTTTCCAAGACTGAAGCTGAAGCTGCAATGGCGCCCTGTTGAATAAAAGCACCCGGTGTTCCTACAAGAACAGCAGTATCAGTTTTTGCTTGATCAACAGCAGTATCCTTTATCACAGGCTGAATCGCTGCGATGGAGTCCCTGATTTGTTTTTGCTTGGCCTCAAGTTCAAGCTGCCCCTGGCGGGTAAAATAAAAATAGGCGATGAACAGGATGGCGAGCAGTGCAATGCCAATGACCGAGTTCTTTTCAAATTTCATGTGTGAGGTATTGAGGGGCAAAGGTAATGAACTGGATCGTAACCTGACCCCACTAACCGATACCCGTAAACGAATGTTTTATCAGATCATATCTCCCTGCAAAGGGCCAGGGTCTTTGACGATTTTTTCTGCTGCAAAAGCTTTTGCAGCCTTGACAAAATGAACAAAAATAGGATGTGGATTCTCCACTGTGCTTTTCAGCTCCGGATGGTACTGGACGCCAATAAAGAAGGGATGACCAGGTATCTCAACAATCTCCACTAAATTGGTTTCCGGGTTCAGACCGCTGGCCTTAAGCCCAGCCGCCTGCATGGCATCGAGGTATTTGTTGTTGAACTCCCAGCGGTGCCTATGGCGTTCAGAAATCAGTTCTGAACCATAGATCTGGTAAGCAAGGGTGTCCTTTTCGATTTTACATGGATAAGCGCCCAATCGCATGGTACCCCCTTTGTTGGCTATGGCTTTCTGCCCTTCCATCAAATCAATCACCGGATCTGGTGTTGCAGAATCCATTTCAGTTGAATGAGCCTGGGGCAATCCCAGTTGATTTCGGGCAAATTCAATCACAGACATTTGCATGCCCAGGCAGATTCCAAAGAACGGCAGGCCGTTCTCGCGAGCATATTTTACTGCCAATATTTTTCCATCAATACCACGATGACCAAAGCCAGGAGCAACCAGCAGTCCATCCAGGCCCTGAAGCTTTTCGTTTACATTATCTGCTGTAATGAATTCACTGTGTACATCCACTACTTCCACCTTGCATTCATTCATGGCACCAGCATGAATAAAGGCTTCAAGGATTGATTTGTAGGCATCCTGCAACTCAATGTATTTGCCAATCAATCCTATGGTAACTTTTGATGTGGGATTGTACAATTTATCAAGGAATCCTTTCCAGATGGTAAGATCTGGCTCGGGATACCAGGTGATGTTCAATTTTTTAAGACAGATGATATCAAGCTGCTCTTGCTGCATCAACAAGGGAACCTCATAAATACTCTTCGCATCAGCAGCTTCAATCACAGCATCGGTTTTCACATTGCAGAACAAAGCAATTTTTGCCTTTAATTCTTTAGACAATGGCTGTTCGGTTCTGCATACAATGATATCGGGATGAACACCATTTTCACTCATCATTTTAACACTGTGCTGGGTAGGCTTTGTCTTGAGTTCTTTTGCAGCCTTCAGATAAGGCACAAGTGTAAGGTGTACTACAAGACAATCCTCTTCAGGAAGTTCCCACTGCAATTGCCTGACGGCCTCAATGAATGGAAGACTTTCGATGTCACCGACAGTTCCCCCTATTTCAGTGATGATGATGTCATATCCTGACGCAGCCAACAATTGCATGCGCCTTTTTATTTCGTCTGTGATATGGGGGATGACCTGTACTGTTTTTCCAAGATAAGCACCTTCCCTTTCTTTGTTGATCACCGACTGGTAAATGCGGCCTGTGGTAACATTATTGGCTTGGGTGGTAAAGCTGTTGAGGAAACGCTCGTAATGTCCAAGGTCAAGATCGGTTTCTGCCCCATCCTCTGTTACATAACACTCTCCATGCTCGTAAGGATTCATGGTACCAGGATCGACATTGATGTAGGGGTCAAATTTTTGAATGGTTACCTTGAAGCCCCTAGCCTGAAGAAGTTTGGCCAATGAGGCAGAAACAATACCCTTGCCTAACGAAGAAGTAACCCCACCGGTTACAAAAATGTACTTGGTCATACGATTTAAACTTTTTTGATCAGTCTCGCAGGCTGGTTGTGGTCCCGGAAATGAATAATGATTGGACCAGCAGAAATTGCTTAGAAAAATCTGAAGGTCGTACAAACATACTATTAATTTGCTTTATGAAAAAAACGAACCTATCTTATCATCATATGGTGTTTTCCATGCTGCAATAGCACCCCAGTTGTCTCCATTGATCACTACATCCTTCCCTTTGACATTGCCCAGCAATGTTGATTTGATTTCAGCTGTGGCTAGCATTGATTCAAAAGCATTTTGCTTGGAAGGTGATACTGACACCACTACCCTGCTTTGCGCTTCACCAAACCAAAATGCATCGGCTCTATATGCTGAATCTTGTTGGGTAGCCTCAAATCCCAGACCAGCAACAAAGCCACTTTCAAGGAGGGTGATAAAAAGCCCCCCCTCACTGATATCATGGGCAGATTGAATCAGCTGCTGTGAAATCAACTTCAATATGGCTTGTTGAACGGAGAATTCCTCATCGAGATCAAAATGTGGTGCAGGCGAATATTCTACACCACAGATCTTGTGCAAGTATTCAGAACAATTGATATCGTTGTTCGATTGGCCAACAAGGTAAATCAGGTCACCTTCTGCTTTAAAGCCCAGTGTCATTTTATCCTCATAGGAATCAAGCACTCCCACCATACCAATGGTTGGTGTTGGATACACAGCACCATCGGGATTTTGGTTATAGAAACTGACATTTCCTCCAGTAACAGGAGTATCAAACTTTTTACATGCTTCACCCATTCCTTTTACTGCTTCTACAAACTGGAAATACACCTGTGGGTCGTATGGATTACCAAAGTTCAGACAATTGGTGACCCCCAACGGAACCCCTCCGCTACAGACGATGTTCCTTGCTGCTTCTGCAACTGCAATCATGGCGCCTTTGTATGGATCAGCATAAACATATCTGCTGTTGCAATCCGTTGTTACAGCAAGTGCCTTGCCTGTTTCTTTCACCAAAACAACTGGTGCATCACTGGGATTGTTGGTAGAGGTATTGCCGGTTCCCACCATGCTATCATACTGGGTATAAATCCATTTTTTGCTTGCAATATTGGGAATAACAGCAAGTTGCTGCGCTACATTTTTGAGGTCTGCTGGCACAGAAACTGTAGCAGGATCAAATGCAGCAATTTTTTCAAAATATGCTGGAGTAGTAAAGGGTCTGTCATTGACTGGAGCGCCACCACCCAATACAAGACTTTCTGCAGGAAGAACTGCCTCCAGTTCTCCGTTCATGTAAAACCTCAACATGCCATCTGTCGTAACTTCCCCGATTTCAGAACAAGGCAGGTCCCATTTCTCAAATATATCCAGTACTTCTTTTTCTCTTCCTTTGGTCACTACCATCAACATCCTTTCTTGGCTTTCACTCAGGAGAAGCTCCCAGGCCTTCATGTTCTGTTGGCGCTTGGGCACCTTGTCAAGATCAATCCTCATGCCTACGCCGCCTTTTGCACTGGTTTCTGCAGTAGAACAAATGATGCCTGCTGCACCCATGTCTTGCATGCCCACCAAAGCACCGGTAGGGATGAGCTCAAGGCAGGCTTCAAGCAGTTTCTTTTCCTGAAATGGATCACCTACCTGAACTGAGGGCAAGTCTTTCGCACTCTCTGCAGTAATGTCTGCTGATGCAAATGATGCACCACCAATGCCGTCTTTTCCGGTGGCAGACCCAACAATAAACACTGGGTTACCTTCACCTTCAGCTGTAGCGCTTACGGTTTGGCCCACCTTTACGATACCCACACTCATGGCATTGACCAATGGATTGGTATGGTAACAGTTTTCAAAATACACCTCACCTCCAACCGTTGGAACACCAAAGCAATTGCCATAATGACCAATTCCTTCAACGACTCCCTTGAGCAGGTGACGGGTCTTGGGATCATTGATATTGCCAAATCGAAGAGAGTTCAGTGCGGCAATGGGGCGTGCGCCCATAGTAAATATATCTCGGTGGATTCCTCCAACGCCCGTGGCTGCCCCCTGGAACGGTTCAATGGCTGAAGGGTGGTTGTGCGACTCAATCTTGAACACTACGCCATACCCATCACCGATATCTGCAAGCCCTGCATTTTCTTCACCTGCCTTGACAAGCAGTTTGCTGCCGTCTCGGGGAAGGGTCTTTAGCCACTTTATTGAATTTTTATAACTGCAGTGTTCACTCCACATGACAGAATAGGCTGCCAATTCATTGAAATTGGGCGTTCGTCCCAGGATCTGCTTGATGCTCTCAAATTCTTCGGGTAGCAGTCCTAGCTGCTTGGCTGTCTCTACTGTTGTTTCCATGTTTATATTAAGAATTGCGAAGGTAAAAAAAACCTCCAAGAGTAAAGGAAAGGTTCAAAACTGTTTTTCCCAATATGCACCCAATTCATATTAAAAATATTTATATATATTTATATTTTCCAAAATATCAATTGGTTAACAAGTTTTTTTTCGGATTTATACAGGATTTATACACATAACTGGTAGTAATTTGATGATTTTTGAGAAAATAATTGCTTATCCGGATGATTTTCGTGAATTTCGTGTCTTCAAAAATCCACAAATATGCAATCACTACGTTTCAAAGCAATTGACAACCTTACTTCCGTCAATGGGGAAGTGAATGTTGAAAGTCCAGCCAAGATTACTGATATCTTTGGTGAGAATGTATTTACATTAAAGACTGCCAGAGAGTTCCTGAGCGATGATGCTTACAAGAGTTTGGTAAGCTCCATCAAAACCGGACAAAAAATTGACAGAAGCGCAGCGGGTCAGATCGCTGCCGGTATGAGAAATGGGCACAAGGAAAAGGTGTTACCCATTATACACACTGGTTCCAGCCACTTACCGGTACATCTGCAGAAAAGCACGACTCATTTTTTACCCTCAAGGGTGATGGTTCTGCCATTGAAGAGTTTGATGGCAATGCATTGACTCAACAAGAGCCAGATGCTTCTTCATTCCCAAGTGGTGGTATCCGTGCAACTTTCGAGGCCCGTGGTTATACCGCCTGGGACCCAACCTCTCCGGCTTTCATCATGAACATCGGACAAGGCTTGACCCTTTGCGTACCCACCATCTTTGTATCATATACCGGCGAATGTCTTGATTATAAGGCTCCATTGTTAAAATCAATTGATGCCCTGAACAAGGCTGCCGTAGATGTTTGCCACTACTTTGACAAGAACGTAGGCAAGGTTATCGCTACCCTTGGTTGGGAACAGGAGTATTTTGTAATTGATGAAGGCCTGGCCAATGCCCGCCCTGACTTGATCATGACAGGCAGAACCGTGTTCGGTCACTCTCCTGCCAAAGGACAACAGTTGGAAGACCATTATTTTGGTGCTATTCCTGAGAGGGTTTATGCCTTCATGAGGGATTTCGAATATGAATCTTACAGGCTCGGTATACCACTCCGCACCCGTCACAATGAAGTTGCTCCTGCACAGTTTGAGTGTGCTCCCATCTTTGAAGAACTGAACCTTGCAGTTGACCACAACACCTTGTTGATGGATGTGATGACACGTGTAGCCAAGCGCCACAAACTCCGTGTATTGTTGCACGAGAAACCTTTTGCAGGCATCAACGGTAGCGGAAAGCACAACAACTGGAGCATGGCAACTGATACAGGTGTTAACCTGCTTGCTCCCGGAAAGACGCCAAAAACAAACCTCATGTTCCTTGCATTTTTCGTGAACACCATCAAGGCCGTTCATGATCATGCAGACCTTCTGCGTGCAGCCATTGCATCTGCAGGCAATGATCACCGTCTGGGTGCAAATGAAGCACCTCCTGCTATCATCTCTGCTTATATCGGTGGATACCTTACCAAGGTATTGAATGCAGTAGAAGAGCGTGTTGGTGATAAATTTGACGAGCAGGATGAGGTGATGTTGAAGCTCGACATCCACAAGAATATTCCTGAATTGTTGCTTGACAACACAGACAGGAACAGAACTTCTCCATTTGCGTTTACCGGAAACAAATTTGAATTCCGTGCCGTTGGATCTTCTGCAAACTGCGGTTACAACATGACTATTCTGAATACCATCATGGCTGAAACTTTGAGCTCTTTCAAAATTGAGGTTGACGCCTTGATCGAAAAAGGAGACAAGAAAGAAGTAGCCATCATGCAAATCCTCAAAAATTACATCAAAGCCTCAAAAGCAGTATTGTTTGAAGGCGATGGATACAGTGACGAGTGGCAGGAAGAAGCCGCCAGGCGTGGATTGCCCAACCTCAAGACAACCCCGCTTGCATTGGATTCATTGGTTACCGATAAGGCCAAACACCTTTTCCACAAACACAAAGTGTTGTCGCATGTTGAGCTCGAAGCACGCCACGAGATAGAACTGGAAAAATACATCAAATATGTGCAGATCGAAGGGCGTGTGATTGGAGACCTTGCCGGAAACCATATCCTCCCTGCATCAATCCGCTACCAAAATGTACTTCTTGAAAACATCAAAGGTTTGAAAGAAGTGGGCATTTCTGCCGACGGATACAAAGCACAAATGAATGTGTTGCTTGAAATCTCTGAACACATCAACAAGGTTCAGGTTTTGGCAGATGAGATGACAGAGGCAAGAAAAGCAGCAAATGCCCTTGCCACTTCAAGAGAGAAAGCCATTGCTTATTGCGAGAAGGTGAAGCCATACTTTGACGAGATCCGCTATTCTGTAGACAAGCTTGAATTGCTTGTTGATGACTCTGAGTGGGAACTTCCAAAATACAGGGAGCTCTTGTTCATGCGCTAATGTCTTCATATCGAATAACAACAAAGCCCCGCAAATGCGGGGCTTTTAATTTAAAGAAATTTGAATAGACGATTATTGCATCTTGAATGTTTCAAGGAATTTTGTGGTAAAATTTCCTTTGATGAAATCCTCATTCCGCATCAGTTGTTGATGGAATGGAATGGTGGTCTTGACACCTTCAATCACATATTCACTCAAGGCCCTGCTCATGGTATCAATGGCTTCTTTGCGGGTCCTTGCAACAGCGATGATCTTGGCAATCATTGAATCATAATAAGGTGGAATGACATAGCCAGCATATACATGAGAATCAATCCTGATGCCATGGCCTCCGGGTTGATGAAGGACAGTGATTTTACCTGGGCTGGGGCGAAAATCATTGAATGGATCCTCCGCATTGATGCGACATTCTATGGCATGCATTTCTGGAAAGTAATGTTTTCCTGAAATGGGTTCTCCTGCAGCAATTTTGATTTGCTCCTTGATCAGGTCAAAATTGGTAACTTCTTCTGTTACGCAATGCTCTACCTGAATGCGTGTATTCATTTCCATGAAATAGAAATTCCTGTGCTTGTCTACCAGGAATTCAATGGTACCCACACTCTCGTAGCCGATGGCCTGTGCAGCCTTGACTGCAGCGGCACCCATGCGCTCACGCAATTCGTCAGTCATAAAGGGAGAGGGTGATTCCTCCACCAATTTTTGGTGGCGGCGTTGAATGGAACAGTCTCTTTCACTCATGTGGCAAACTGTACCATAACGATCACCGGCAACCTGAATTTCAATATGCCTTGGCTCTTCTACAAATTTTTCCATGTAGACGCCATCGTTTTTGAAAGATGCCAATGCCTCTGCCTTTGCAGTATTATAAGCTTTTTCAATTTCACTTTCTTCCCAAACAACCCTCATTCCCTTTCCCCCACCGCCAGCTGTTGCCTTTAGGATTACAGGGTAAGTAATCTCTTTTGCAATCACCTTTGCTTCTTCTACACTTCCCAACAATCCGCCACTTCCGGGAACAACAGGAACACCTGCTTTGATCATGGTTTCCTTGGCTGTTATTTTGTCTCCCATTGACCTGATCTGGTCTGGCGTTGGTCCGATGAATTTCACACCATGCTCACCGCAGATTTCAGCAAACTTGGCATTCTCAGCCAGAAATCCATAACCAGGATGTACAGCATCTGCATTGGTGATTTCCATGGCAGCCATGAGGTGCGGAATGTTCAGATAGGAATCTGAACTGGAGGGCCTGCCGATGCAAACTGCCTCATCAGCAAACTTTACGTGAAGGCTATCCTTGTCTGCGGTAGAGTATACGGCAACAGTCTTGATGCCCATTTCCCTGCAGGTTCTTATCACACGAAGGGCTATTTCTCCCCTGTTTGCAATCAATATCTTATTGAAACTCTTTTTGGAATCTTTGGTCATGCCAACAATTTAAATGAATGAAATCAAGCCCAAATAGAATGGACTATGCAGGCTCAACGAGAAACAGGGGTTGATCGAACTCAACAGGTGTTGAATCCTCCACCAAAACCTTGACGATTTTGCCACTGACCTCACTCTCAATCTCATTGAACAGCTTCATGGCTTCAATGATGCAAACTACTTTGCCAGACCTGACCTCATCTCCCTCATCAACCAAATTGGGCTTATCAGGAGAAGGTCTACGGTAAAAAGTACCAATCATTGGGCTTTTGATGGTGATCAGGTTGCTTGCAACCGGGGCATCTGCCTTGGCAGCAGCTGGTGCAGCTGCAACTGGAGCAGGAGCCATAGCAGGTAGCGCTTGTACCTGTTGGACAGGGGCTGCAGTTACATACTTATCTTCCTTTTGCTTGATTGTAATTTTGATATCCTTTTCTTCAATGGTCAGTTCACTGATGTTGGACTTGTTAACCATCTTGACAAGATCCTGAATTTGTTTGAGGTCCATGTTGTTATTTTTTTTGGTTAATCCGGGGCGTAAAGGTGGGGTAAAAATGCCTTTCGACCAAATTAAATTTTAGCCTTTTTTTCAATAAAAAACCCCGATTTAGTTAAAAATCGGGGTAAAAATTGGCCAAAATGACCAAAATATCGCAAAAACTAGTCTTTCACTCTTTCGATATACTCACCAGTTTTGGTATTGATCCTGATCACATCACCTTCATTTACAAAAAGTGGAACCATTACGGTAGCACCTGTTGCAACAGTCGCTGGCTTCAGCGTCCTTGTAGCTGTGTCTCCTCTGAGACCAGGCTCAGAATAAGTAACCTTGGAAACAACTTTGTCGGGTAGTTCAACACTCATTGGCATGTCTGTTTCGGTGTTGATCAGTACGGAAACTTCCTGGTCTTCGGTAAGGAATTGGGGAGCATCAACCAGGGCTTCTGCTACTGCAATCTGTTCGAAAGTTTCATTGTCCATGAAATTGTAACCGGTATCGTCCTTGTAAAGGTACTGATAGCTCTTCCTTTCAACCCTTACTGGGTAGATGGTGTCTCCACTGTTCCAGGTCTTTTCAATGGAGCGGCTGTTGTCTACGCCCTTCAGCTTGGCCCAAACCTTGGCGGCGGCTCTTGCTGTTTTGTTTTCCCCGAACTCGATGATTGTATAAAGACTGCCGTCAAGCTTGACGATCATACCCCTTGAAATGTCCGATGTATTTGCCATAAACTGTGTTTTGAGGAGGCAAAGGTAATCCAATTTGGCAAATAACATCATACCTTTGCGCCGCAAACAATCTCTTATCAATATAAAAAAAACAAAATGAAAGTAACCGTAATTGGAGCAGGAGCTGTTGGTGCAACTTGTGCAGACAATATCGCACGCGCCGGAGTATGTACAGACCTTGTTTTGTTGGACA
>JBIJAE010000289.1:0-2613 GCA_044345895.1 Chitinophagaceae bacterium | reverse complement strand
TCTTTTTTGTTGCCATGTTTCCATTTTCTGTCAACAAAGGCCTCTACTTTCTCGCCATGACAAGAAGCGCATTTTTCGGTATAGATTTTCTCAGGATCAGCCGATACGGGTTGAACCTTCTCAATTTTTTTGAACTGCAGGAAGGCCAAAGACAGTACCATGGCAACCAGCAGCATCGATAATTTTTTCAGTCTGTTCATGTGTTGGAATATATATGAAGCAATTTAACTTTTTTTATGGAGAAGTTTCTACCTCAAGGAGATTTGAAACTGAAAATGCCCTGAAATATACTTTCAAGGATTTAGGCAAAAAAAGGCCCCGCTCCGAAAGGAGCAGGGCGTATTGCTTATGAGAAAAAACTAAGCTTGTTAGTCAATTTTATCCAATGGTGCGATATTTTTTTCAGCGCCTGAATAACCAACGTTCTGGTTCAAAACAGCCAGGCTGTTTGCCAGAATTGCCGGCCTTGGTATTGGCCACAAAACATGGTAAGCACTCATGGTATACGCATCACCACGTACATTTTTGATATTCTTACCGTAGAAATCATTTTTCGCCATTACGCGGTCAAAATAGAAATTTGACTGTGAAAAATTGTTAAGGCTGTAAGTCTTTCCATTGTAAGACTTGCCTGTTCTGGCGAAAGTAAATGCTATCCTGGTCAGCTCAGTCTTACGGGGCTCTTCATAATACAATTCACGGGCACGCTCATCCAAAATGGTTCCGATATCAACCCTTGCGGCTGTATAGGGAGCACACCTTGCTCTTGTTCTTACCGCATTCACATCAGCTGCAGCATTGGCTGCATCGTTTTTCCACCAGTAGGCTTCAGCCCTCAACAGGTGTGTTTCAGCTAGGCGGAAAATATACCAGTCTGAGTTTCCTCCCTGGAAAGGATACCTGATTTCATCTTCAACATAGAGTTTGTAATGAGGCCAGGAGAACCAGGTTCTGATGGTATCACCACCACTCACCAAAAGGGCGCCGTTTGGACCGAACAAACGCAGCCTTTGGCCATAAAAAGGTGACTTCCCTTTCAACGTTGCCTCATTGTTATAAACAAGGTTTTCCATGTCCATCCAGTTTCCAGAAACCGTATCATGCCTCAAATCCCTTGGATCATCCCAAATATACCTTGTGGAATAAGGAGTAGCCCTGCACCGTCCAATACCACGACCGACATTGGCCATGTGGTCAAATTCTGCTCTCACTGCCAGCATGCCCGACCTTCCATCAGGAGTAATGATTGCTGCAGAAGAGAAGAAGGGAAGTGCCTGACGCATGGAAGAAGTACCACTAGCTGTTGCAGATGGATCACCAAAGCGGTCAATTACGGAATACAATACTTCTGTATTGGCTGCAGCGAACTTGTTGTTGCGCCTGTGCAGGTCCCAAATTACATTCTTGGTTGATACAGCAGCATCCACACCAAATCGGTTGGTCATCAACCTGTATGTGCCGTTGTTGATTATCTGGCTTGTGGAAGCGATAGCACCATCAAAATCAGCCAATGACAACTGAACTTTGGCAAGGAGATGGAATACGGCAGCCCTGTTGATATCTCCCTTGTTGCCCACCCATGGTACGTGCTGAGCTGCAAATTCCAGGTCTGTTTTCAAACGCTGAAGGATTACATCACGTTTTACAGACTTGAAGTCGAGTTTGGCTTCCGTCAGCTCTTTGAATGTAGCAGGCACATCACCGAACTGATTTACAAGTCTGTAATAAGCATAGGACCTGTAGAAATTTGCTTTACCAATGATTACATTCTTGGCAGCATCAGTAATACCCTTTACATCAGTAATACGGGTAGTGATGGTATTTGCGAGCCTGATGACTACATACCAACGCTCCCAGTACCATCCGATCCTGTTGAAGTCCGCACTGTTCAGGTTTGCATCTGGCGTGATGAGCACATTGAGGTTTACGGCCGGACCAAACTTGTCTGTCGTTCCTTCAACGGCTACTTCAGAAAAAAGATTCTCCGTAATGATGGGGTGGCCATCTCCATAAAATTCATCCCTTACTTGGCGTGCAATGGCTGCAAGACCGGCATTAAAACCCTTTTCGTCTATTAGGGTATTTTCAGGGGAGAAAAATGAAAGTGGTTTTGGTGTGAGCCAATCCTTGTTACAGGATTGGGTCATGATCAATACCATGACCAAGGCGGCCAGGTATTTTGTTAATCCGTTTAATTTTTGCTTCATATCAAATGATTTGAATGTTTCTGCTTGTTTTTTAAAGTGTCATGTTGATGCCAAATGTTCCATAAGAAGGAGTAAACCCTTTGTTTTCAGGATCAAAAAACTCCCATGGACTTACAGTGAGGGCATTCTGAATGTTGAAATACAGCTTCAGACTCTGAAATTTCATCTTATCAGTTACACGTTTAGGCATTGTGTAGGCAAGGCTTACGTTGTTTACACGAACAAATGAAGACTTTCTCCAAACATTCAATCCAATACCTGAACCCAGTGAAGACATCATCCTTGCATAGTCATCAATCTGATTCGTGGGGGTCCAGTAAGGACGCTTGTAAAACTGAGCACGGTCATAGAAACGATCAACGTTGGCAGCTTCATTGAATTGAGAAAGCTGTCCAAAACGTCCGTA
>JBIJAE010000017.1:0-13449 GCA_044345895.1 Chitinophagaceae bacterium | reverse complement strand
TTATAGATGGTGAACTCATTCCTCAGGTTTATATTGAAAAGAGGCGTTGAGCGTCCAAGAAATACCCTGTCATCAACGGTAAACTTACCATCCTTGTTGACATCATCCAGTTTGAAATCCCCTGGTGCAAAGCCGTAAGATTTTGCTGTTGCAGCTTCATCAACCTTCCACACACCAAGAATACGGAAGTCCCAGATGGTGTTGATATCTCTGCCGATGAACCATCTGTTGGCCAAATCATCCTGCTCAGTCATTACTGTATTTCCACTGGCATCGGTAACAGGAACCTTGCCATACAAGCTAACAATTTTATTCCTGTTGCTCCACAAGGCCAGGCTGGATCTCCAGACAAAATTATTTGTCTTCATGTTTTCAGTATTCAGGCTGAATTCGAAACCAGAGTTGTCTACCTTACCCAGGTTGGTTACTACACTTCCAAAACCTGTAATATTGGGCAATGCCCTGTTTACAAGCAAATCACTTGTATTGCGGATATAATAATCTACAGCACCAGAGATCTTGCCGCCTTTCAGACCAAAATCAAATCCGAAGTTAACAGAACGTTGCCTTTCCCAACGCAGGTTGGGATTGGCCATATTGACAGTAGCAACTGCGCCTACGGGCACATTTATACCACCTGGAGTTGTATAAAGATAGTTGGCTGAAGAAAGCTGAGCGAGGGCAGCATACCGACCAATTTCCCTGTTACCATTCTCACCATAAGAAACGCGTGCCTTCAGGTAGTCGAGCACATTTAGCGTTTTCTGCATGAATTTCTCATCTGTCACCACCCAACCCAATGCTGCAGATGGGAAGGTTGCACGGGGGTTACCCTGTCCGAAAGCAGAATATCCGTCGCGACGGGCGGTGAGGGTAAGGAGGTACTTATCGTCATATCCATAGTTCACCCTTCCCATCAACGCATCACCTGTATGATACTGATCATTGGCGCTGAAGTTTCTGATGGCAGCTGCCTGAATACCATTCCAGCCCAGGTTATCATTGGGAGAGTAGTTTTCAGCATTGATGGTATTGGAGAAGAAGAAAAACTCTTCTGCATTCACCAGCGCTGTTGCGTCAATAGAATGCTTGCCGAATTTCTTGTTCCACATCAAGAGGTTATCAATCTGCCACTGGTATGTCCTGTCTTCTCTTCTTGATGTAATTCCATTACGACTTTCCAAGAGTGGACGCTGTGAAGAAATGTGCTCATAGTTCTGAACCCACTCAAAACGGGGTGTGAAATTCACCTGATACGAGAATCCAGCAGGCAATTTACCCTTAGCGTAAATTGAACCAAAAAGGTTATTGAACTTCAACATCCTTTTAACGTAAAAAGGGGTCATGAGAGGATTGGTATTGTTACCCACGTCATCGTTGGCACTGGCGCGCAAGCGACCATCAGCCTGATACAGACTTCCGAAAGGTGAAGTGCCCAGCATATCACCGATGCTTACAGGAGTTTGTCCCTCATCCCTGCTGGCAAACTGCATGTTCAGTCCAATTGTAAGGAACTTTGCAATTTCATTCTCAAGGTTTAATCTTGTCCGCAGCGTTTTGAATTTTTCACCCTGCGCCATACCGGTATTTTCATAGTAACCGTAAGATGAATAATAGTTTGTTGATCCTGCTTTACCAGAAACACTCACCGTGTGGTCTTGCTGGCGTCCATCCTTATTAAGAATCAATGATTCCCAATCAATGGGTGTATTCTTGAGGTAGCTTTCCTGAGAAATGGCTGATGTTCCCTGATTTCCACCCACACGGTTCAACCAAACTGTTACAGGATCAGATGTAGCTGGGTTACCACCCAACGCGAGCCACTGGGGGACTGTAATATCAGAAGGCAATTTGCGGGGATCTACCGCCCAATACTTTATTCCTGGTCTGGAGGTAGAGTCAAATCCACGTTGGCTCCAGATAACATCAGAGCGCCAGTCGAAAAACTCCTCAGGACTTAACAAACCAGGCCAGCGGGAAATTCTGTTGAAAGCATAATTGGAGTTAACGGTGACAACTGGCTTACCTGCCTTACCACGTTTTGTGGTTACCAGGATTACACCATTGGCAGAACGGGCACCAAATACCGCTGCTGAACTCGCATCTTTCAATACGTCTACAGTCTGGATATCATTGGGGTTGATGTCTGAAAGATCACCAGGATAGATTACCCCGTCTACTACAATCAATGGAGAAGTAGAAGCTGTCAGGGAAGCACGTCCCCTTACTTGCAAGCTACCACCACCTTTTGCAGAAGCGTTGAAACCTACGTCCAACCCTGGCGCGTTACCCCTGAGCATGTCTTGCACAGAACGGGGATTCTCATTTTCAAGCTGTGTTGCCTTCACCTGTGCAACAGCACCGGTAAGGTCTTTTTTCTTGGCCGTTCCATAACCAATAACCACAACATCTGTGAGCTGGTTAACCTGCTCACGCAAAGTGATTATTTTGGCGTTCTTTGCAGCCACCTCCTCAGTGATATAACCACTGAAACTGATTTGAAGTACTGCATTGTCTGCAACACCTTTCAGGGAAAAACGACCGCTTTGGTCTGTAACGATGGCATTTTTACCCCCTTTGACAGTAACTGTTGCTCCGGCCAGGGCATTGCCCTTTGCGTCTGTTACTGTTCCCGAAATATCTACTGGGGGTTTGCTAAATTTCTCAGGCAAACTGGGGCCGGAGAGCGAAATTGTTTTTGCTTGAACCTGGGCTGTCATCAGTGTTGCCACACTGAAGGCAGACATGCACAGAATCTTGCACGTGCTGTTTTTCCTCATAAGAAAGCATCGTTTTGGGTTATTAAAAAATATGGCAAAGCTAATTTAGGGATTTTTTTATTTAAAGCGAAGGTTTTTTGTTTTTTTAGCATCCATTACTTTTTTGCTCAACAAACGAGGCTTTTCAGAGGGAATCTCCTGAACGAATTCCTGGATTATTTTCCCATATTGGGTTTATCTTTATCACCCAGGCAATTGCCATTCTTTTCCATCACATCGCATAAACAACGGTTATGTCTCTGATCAAAGTACTCTTCATTTCTGTGTTGGTCATCACCAGCAGCCTTTCAATGGCCCAGTCCATTCCAACGCCAAAAGAACATTTTGGCTTCAACATTGGAGACAACTACCAGCTGGCCAACTATACCAAGACCGAGGCTTATTTTAAAAAACTTGATCAGGCATCCGACAGGGCAAAACTCACCAGCATAGGAAAAACGGAGGAAGGAAGAGATCAGTTCATGATGATCATCACATCCCCCGAAAACCATCAAAACATTGAGAAATACAAAGCCATTGCCCAACGCATGGCCCGCGCAGAGAACCTTTCTGAAACAGAAGCAAAAGCCCTGGCAGCACAGGGAAAGGCCATTGTCTGGATTGATGGCGGGCTTCACGCAACGGAAGTAGTGGGCGCACACCAGTTGATTGAACTGGCCTACCAGCTCAACAGCAGGAATGATGCCGAAACAAAAACAATCCTCGACAATGTTATCATCCTGATGGTGCATGCCAACCCAGACGGCCAGGAACTGGTATCTGACTGGTACATGCGCAATACAGATTCACTCAAAAGAACAACATCCTACCTGCCCAGGCTCTATGAAAAATACGCAGGGCACGACAACAACAGGGATTTCTACATGCTGAACCTCAAGGAAACCCAGAACATGGGCCGCCAGCTGTTCATTGAATGGCTGCCCCAGATCATGTACAACCATCACCAAACCGGACCAGCCGGGGCAGTTGTTGCAGGCCCTCCCTTCCGCGACCCCTTCAACTATGTTTTTGATCCACTGGTGATGACCAGCCTGGATGCTGTTGGAGCCGCGATGATCAACCGGCTGAATGCAGAAGACAAACCTGGTTTCACGCAAAGGGCCGGATCACCCTATTCAACCTGGTACAATGGCGGGCTTCGCACCACCACCTATTTCCATAACATGATTGGCTTGCTCACCGAAATCATTGGCAGCCCAACCCCTTCCAGCATTCCACTGGTACCGGCCCGTCTGATTCCGAGCAGCGCCAACCCGAATCCGATTACACCGCGCCCCTGGTTCTTCAGGAACTCCATTGACTACTCGGTTTCCATGAACTATGCCGTGCTGATGTATGCCACCCGCCACAGGGATGAGTTGCTCTACAATATTTACAGGATGGGCAAAAATTCCATTGACAAGGGAAGAAAAGATACCTGGACACAGTACCCCAAAAGAAGCGACGAAATCACAGAGCGCTTCAAAAAAGACCAGGCAACCAAGACCGAGGCTTCAGGGTCAGAAGGAATGGGCAGAAATGGCGGTTCCATCCCCATGAAACTCTATGACAGCGTTTTCAAAAACCCTGCACTCCGTGATGCCAGGGCCTATATTCTCCCCTACAACCAGTCAGATTTCGCGACCGCCACAAGGTTTGCCAACGCGCTGATCCGCACCGGCATTGTGGTGCACAGGGCCACTGCCGACTTCAGTTCCAACGGAAAAAACTATCCCGCGGGTTCACTCATCGTACAATGCGACCAGGCTTTTCGCCCGCACATCATCGACATGTTTGAACCACAAGACCACCCCAATGACTTCCAGTATCCCGGTGGCCCTCCGATCGCCCCTTATGATGCAGCTGGATGGACGCTCGCCTACCAGATGGGCATCGAATTTGACAGGGTAATGGAAAAACTGGAAGGACCCTTTGCAAGAATTGCCGATGGTGAAGTACAACCGCTGAAAGGAAAGATGGTTGAAAAAGCCGGTAAATCCGGATTCATCCTGAGCGCCGCCAACAACCACTCTTTTGTTGCAGTGAATGAACTGCTCAAGGTCGGGGCCGAGGTCTATCGGATCAATGTATCAAGAACAGATGCACCTGCCGGCTCTTTTTACATTCCCAACAAGGGCAAATCAGGCGAATGGTTGTTGAAGAATGCATCCTCGCTGGGTGCAGACCTGCTGGCAACCGACATGAAAGGTACAGAAGACATGATGCGTGTGAATCCCTCCCGCATTGCCCTCTGGGACGCCTATGGTGGATCAATGGCTTCTGGCTGGATGCGCTGGATCATGGAACAATACCATTTCAATGTTGAACTGCTCTATGCGCAAGAGATTGACAAAGGCAACCTCAACAACAAATACGATGTCATCCTTTTTGTAGGAGGCGCCATGCCTTCCCTGCAAGGAAGCGGCAGAGGCTTCGGCGGACCCAGGCCAGAAGACATACCTGAAGCCTTCAGGAAAACCATCGGGAACATCTCGGTAGACAAGTCCATCCCTGAGTTGAAAAAATTCATGGAAGCAGGTGGCCGCATCCTGACCATCGGCAGCAGCACCTCACTGGCCTATCACCTGAAACTGCCTGTGAGCAATGCATTGGTTGAAATGAACAATGGAAAAGAAAGGGAACTTCCCAACGAAAAATTCTATATCCCCGGCAGCTTGATGCAAATCACCATAGACAACAATGCCAAGGCTGCATGGGGCATGAAGAAAACAGCTGATGTGTATTTTGATGACAGTCCTGTTTTCCATATTGCGCCTGATGCGCAAACGGCTGGCAGTATCAAGCCGCTGGCCTGGTTTGCTTCAGAGAAAACATTGAGAAGTGGATGGGCCTGGGGGCAGTCTTACCTTAAGGATGGGATTGCTGCTTTTGCAGCAACCGTTGGAAAAGGAACCCTGTTTGCTTTTGGACCAGAAATCAGTTTCCGTGCACAGACCCATGGCAGCTTCAAATTCATTTTCAACCAGCTCTACCAATAGGCCTCGGTGAACAAGATCCTTTGCATTGGTTAGGCCCTGATTGATCAGTGCCTGACTTTAAAAATATTGGAGAATAATTATTTCCGTTCTTCAATGGGTTTCCTGTGCCAATAGGATGCAAGGATAGAACCGGTTGTGTTCATGACCGGGCCAAATACAGCGGAGGCCAGCCCGATGGTGGATGCCTTTCCCATGGCATTGGACAAACCTGAGGCAAGCCCCGCATTTTGCAACCCCACTTCGATGGCGATGGTCCTGCAATCCCTTTCTTTCAAGCCAAACAATTTACCAGACCAATAGCCCAACAAATATCCGGCCGTATTGTGCAAGAAGGCCGCAAGAATTAGCAACAGGCCGATTTTCATGAGGTTGTCCCTTCCTGCAGCGGTAATTACCACAATGATCAGGGCAATGCCTGCCATGGAAACAATGGGCATGGCCTTGTCCAGCCAGCTCAGTTTGCCTTTCAGCAAGGCATTGAAAACCAAGCCTGCTGCAATCGGAACGATCACAATCTTGATGATGTCCATCACCATGGCCATTACATCCACCTCAATAAACTGGCCAGCCAAAACCTTCATCCACAATGGGGTGATGATGGGCGCCAGCAAAGTACCCACAGCCGTGAGGGTTACAGATAATGCCACATTGGCTTTCGCCAGATAGGAAATTACATTGGAGGCAACACCACAGGGAACACTTCCCACCAAGATGATGCCTGCCGCCACTTCAGGCTCAAAACCAAAGCCGGTGGCAATGGAATATCCTACCAGCGGCATGATGAGGAATTGGGCTGAAACACCAATCAGTACTGATTTTGGTGTCTTGATGACACCCGCAAAATCACTGAGGCTCATTTCTGTTCCCATGCCAAACATGATGATCTGCAGCAGGGGTATGATGAGGTTCGAAAGTTTATAATCACCGACAGTCCTAAAATATTGTGGCCAAATCATGGCAATGATCACAGCCAGCACAATGGAAAGGGTGAACCCGTATCTTTTCAGGAATTGCATCGCTTTGTTTATTTTAATTCAACGACCATTTCAATTTCAACTGCTGCATCCAAAGGAAGGGAACCCATGCCCACAGCAGACCTTGCGTGCTTTCCTTTTTCACCAAACACTTCCACCATCAGATCAGAGCAACCATTGATCACAGTTGGATGTTGCGTGAAAGAGGGTTCTGCGTTGACCATGCCAAAGACCTTCACAATCCGCTTTACCTTGTTCAAGTCGCCGACATAGGCCTTGAGGGTGGCCAGCAATGAAATGGCTGTCAGCCTTGCAGCCTCTTTCGCTTCATCCACTGTAAGGGCCGATCCTACCTTGCCACGTGTTTTATTACCCACCACCTCATCCGGAATATGGCCAGACAAAAACAACAGGTTGCCGGTCTGAACGGCCTTCACATAATTGGCGATGGGTTGTTTCATGGCACCGAGCTGGATGTTCAATTCTTTGAGGCGTTGCTCGGGATCCAATTCCTGCTGTGCAAAGGAATGTACAGCCAGCATCAGCATGGCAAAAATCAATGTGAGCCTCATGATTGTTTTCATTGGTGATGATTAATCGTTTTGTGTGCTTTGGCCATCAATGCATGGCCTAATAAAACTCAATGGCAACCGGTGTCAAAATATCAAGATCGTTGCCCGTATTTTTTAATGCGCCCGTCTTGCCATCAAATGCAAAAACCTGCACCCTGTCTCCATCCTGGCCTGCAACGAGCACAAATTTTCCTGTTTCATCAAACCTGAAAAACCTTGGTTTTTTTACTACGTCGGTATGGCTTTTTTTCTCGAGCTTGCCATCCGCCAATACCTTGTACACAACCACCTGATTGCTGGTGATCCTGTTGGAACCAATCAGCCATCGGCCATCCGGAGAAAGATGGATGGCACCACTTCCGTGGTCGTTATTGGTTTGTACCGTATCAGCAACGATGGTTTGTATTTTTTTCAGGCCCGCTTCTTCAACAACAAATGCATCAACCGTTCCCTTCATCTCATTGATCGAGTAGGCACGGTCTCCTTGCTTGTTGAACACAATATGCCTGGGGCCATCGCCAGGTGATGTTGCATAGACCAATGGGGTTTCTTCGAGTGTGCCATCTGCCTTGATGGTATGGCGATAGATCTTGTCTGCGCCCAGGTCGTTTACATATACATGTTTCCCTCCGGGAGCAATCACTGCGCAATGTGCATGAGCCTTGTCTTGACGGCTTTTGTTCACACTTGACCCGTTGTAGACAATGTGTTGTGCAGCAGGCAAGAGGCTTCCGTTTTCTGCTGTCTTGAAAACCGTGAGGCTTCCTCCGGAATAATTGGCGCAGTAAACAGCCTTTGTTTTTGGATCGAATGAAATATAACAAGGGCCATCACCAAGGGTGGGCTGGCTGTTCAGCTTGATCAACTCACCGGTTTTCTGGTCAATGGAATAGGCCCAAACGGCTCCTTTCCTGGACCCCTCTTCGCCCAGGGAATACATGATTTTTTTGTCTGGCGTGATGGCAAAATATCCGGCACTGGGGTTTCTGTGTTCCCTGACGAAGGAAGATTTTCCGGTTGCCTGGTCAAAGGCATAGACCTGGATACCAGGATTGCCCTTGCCCGTGTAAGAACCAACATACATGAGCTTTACAGGCTTTGCTGCAAAATCATTTTGCAATTGGGTGATGCCTGTCTGTGGCAGTGATGTCTTGCCGGCAGCAATGGCAACCCTGTAGCGGAAGGTGATGGACTCTCCTGCTTTAAGGGTAAGGTTGCGTTCTGCTTTTCCGTTGGTGAATACCTTGTCGCCCAGCGGGTTGGCGGCAAACAGTCCATAGCCCCTTGCATGCCAGTAAGTTGGGTAGCCAATGTTCTTGGGATGATCAATGATCAGCACACTCACTGAATCTGTTTTCATTTTGGCATACATCATGCACCAGCTGGCCTTTCTGCTCCATACATCTTCACCTTGTACGCCATTGCTGTTGATATAGTTGCCATTGGCAACGGTATCCGTAACCGCCTTGATGGTGGTTTCAATTCCATTGGCATCCACAAATTTCTTGGTGGTCTTTGCAGGAATCTGCAGTTCGTGCGCCATGCGCAGGCCGAGAACGCCTTCCTTGTTGTCTTTGAATGCCACGGGTATGGCAGCTGTCAGGGTGGTGGTTCGATCAATCACCCAAACGCCGTTGATCTCACTGAACTCAAATCCTGTTTGCTCGGTCAAATGTGTTTTACCTGATTGATCATGCCATGCTGCATCGTAAGATAATTTTCCTGTGGCACCACCCTGCATGCCGGTGATCTTTCCAAATTTTACCGTGCCATACAAGTGTTTTTTGTCTGCAGGAATGTCATATGAGTTGTTCCAGAAATCAAGCCCGTTCACATCACCATAATTGAACCATAATCCCAGGTGGTGCGGATGGTCTGTCGGTTCGCCTGCAATGGGAGTCATGGGAAACCCTCTGGTGATAACGGTTCCGTTCGGCGCCTTGATGGGATAGAGCACCGGCTTTGCAATGGTATCCGGAAAAAAGAAATCCGTAAAATGTTTGCCGTTGATGGTAACATGTACTGCAGGATTGGTTTTATCTTTCACCAACTTAACATTGTTCTCTTGTGCCCTTAGCGAAACTGTTGCCGCCAACAGCATGGCAAGAAAGCTGAAGATATTTTTATTCATTGGAATGATTTACCCTATAAAAGTACTGCGTAATTAAATGGAATGCATGGAGATGATGGAAATAAAAAAGCCCATGATCAAATCATGGGCCTTGAATGTACTAGTCATTTTATAACCGTGCTAAGACTTGTTCTCCCATGGCTTCGGTTCCCAATATCATGGCAGGATCGGTTGTTGCATCAGCAATATCCCTGGTGCGGTAACCTGCTTTCAAGACGGCATCTACTGCACTGATCACAGCTTCCGATTCAGCCTTGAGGCCGAAGGAAATATCCAGGAGCAATGCTGCTGAAAGGATGGACGCCAGCGGATTGGCAACGCCTTTTCCTGTGATGTCATGTGCTGAACCATGGATGGGTTCGTATACGCCTGTTCCATCTCCGATGGATGCTGAAGCCAGCATGCCCATGGAGCCTGCAATCTGTGAGGCTTCATCCGTAAGGATATCACCAAAAAGATTGGCCGTTACCACCACATCAAAACGCTTGGGATCCTTGATCAACAGCATGGCGGTTGCATCCACAAACTGGTGTTCAACCTCAACATCCGGATATTCAAGGGCAATTTTTTGAACCACCTCTCTCCAAAGCCTGCTGGTCTCCAGTACATTGGCCTTGTCTACAGAACATACTTTCTTTCTCCTGGTTCTTGCCGCATCGAATGCTTTTCTGGCAATGCGTTCCACTTCAAACCTGCTGTATTCAGCAACATCGTAGGCGGTATCGCCATCATTCTTCCTTCCCTTCTCTCCAAAATAAATATCACCGGTCAGTTCACGGAAGAACAGGATGTCTGCCCCCTTCAATATTTCAGGTTTGATGCTGGATGCATCCAGCAATTCATCAAACAATTTGATGGGACGAAGATTGGCATAAAGCCCAAGCTCCTTGCGCATTTTCAACAGACCCTGCTCCGGACGGACCTTTGCAGTTGGATCATTGTCGTATTTGGGATGACCCACTGCACCAAAAAGCACCGCATCGGAGGCTTTCATCTTGGCAAGGGTTTCATCGGGCAACGGAGACCCTGTTGCTTCAATGGCCACATGTCCAATCAATGCCTCGTCGTAAGTGAAAACATGTCCGAATTTCGCTGCTATTTTATCAAGCACTTTCTTGCCTGCTGCTGTCACTTCCTGTCCAATGCCGTCGCCGGGAACGATGAGGATGTTTTTGTTCATGATGGTTTGTGTGAAGGTTTAGGGGTGTAGGGGTTTAGAGGTTTAAGGGTGTAAAGGTTTAGAGGTTTAAGGGTGTAAAGGTTTAGAGGTTTAAGGGTGTAAAGGTTTAGAGCAGGTTCAGCATTTTTTGCGTGGCCTTTATGGCAGCAACGGTTTGGTCGCTGTCCAACCCACGTGTCTTGAACTCACGGCCCTTGTATTCCCATGTGATGATGGTTTCACAAAAAGCATCACTCTTTCCGCCTGGAGGTATCCGCACTGCATAGTCGGTCAGTACAGCCAACTCCATTTTTTTCTTTTTGTAAATATTCCTTAGGGCATTCATGAAAGCATCGTACTGGCCATCGCCCTGTGCATGCTCTTCAAAAACTTCCCCATTGATGCTGACCTGCAGGGTCACAGAAGGCCTGAGGTCTTTGGAATGCGTCAACACATAATTTTCAAACTGCACTGTCTCCTCAATGGAGCTGCTGTCCAATACATCCGATAAGATATACGGAAGGTCAGATTGTGTAACAACCTCTTTTTTATCGCCCAGCTCAATGATCCTTTGCGTTACTTTCTTCAGGTCTGCATCAGACAACTCAATGCCGAGCTGCGCAAGGTTGTTTTCAATATTGGATTTACCACTTGTTTTGCCGAGTGCATACTTGCGCTGGCGTGCAAAACGCTCGGGCATCAGGTCGTTGTGGTAAAGGTTGTTTTTCTTGTCTCCGTCTGCATGGATGCCTGCGGTCTGTGTGAATACATTTTCGCCCACAATCGGCTTGTTGTCGGGAATGCGAAAGCCAGAGAAGGTTTCCACCAACCGGCTTACCTGGTACAATGATTTTTCCACCACACCAGTTTTCACCTTGGGCAAGAAATCATGCAGCACCGCTACAGCACTGGCCAGTGGTGCATTTCCAGCCCTCTCGCCCATGCCATTGACGGTGAGGTGAATGCCTTGCACACCAGATTTTACTGCCTCCAGCACGTTGGCCGTGCCAAGGTCGTAATCATTGTGGCCATGAAAATCAAAATGAATACCCGGATACCTTGGAATGATTTGTCCGATAAAATCAGTCACCTCATCTGGTGTAAGAATGCCCAGCGTATCAGGAAGCATGACCCTTTTCACAGGTTGTGTTGCGATAAAATCAAGGTACTGGAAAACATAGTCAGGAGAATTGCGCATGCCATTGCTCCAGTCTTCCAAATACACATTGGTGTCAATCCCTTTTTTCTTGGCCAGCGCAATCACTTTGGCAATTTCTGCAAAATGCTGTGTCGGCGTTTTTTTCAATTGATGGGTGAGGTGATTGAGAGAACCTTTTGTGAGCAGGTTCTGCACCTTGGCTCCTGCCTTGACCATCCAGTCAATGGATATTGTTCCATCAACAAAGGTCAATACCTCCACCTTGCCAAGCATGCCTTTAGCCTTTGCCCAACGGGTGATTTTTTTTACCGCTTCAAACTCGCCGTCTGAAACACGTGCAGATGCAATTTCAATCCTGTCTACCTTGACTTCGGTCAGCAGGATTTGTGCAATCGTCAGTTTCTCAGATGCAGAAAATGAAACGCCACTGGTTTGTTCACCATCCCTGAGTGTGGTGTCCATGATCTCGATATAACGGATAGATTTAGGCATGATTGTACATCACCAGGCTTGGCCTAGTAGCGGCTTTTTTGTGCAAAGGCCATGATCTCTTCTCTCATCGCCTGCAAATAATCAATATCATCAAACCCGTTCACCAGGTTGTGCTTTTTGTATCCGTTGATGTCGAAAGACTCGCTTTCTCCTGTTGCGAGGATGGTAATGGTTTGCTCAGGAAGATTCACTTCCAGTGCTGCGTTAGGATCTGCTTCGATGGCAGAAAAAATCTTGTGCAAAAACGCATCTGAAACCTGCACCGGCAGGATGCCGATGTTCATTGAATTGTTCTTGAAGATGTCTGCGAAAAAGCTTGACACCACGCAACGGAATCCGTAGTCATAAATGGCCCAGGCTGCATGCTCACGGCTGCTTCCGCTTCCGAAATTTTTGCCGCCCACAAGTATCTTGCCACTGTAGATGGAATTGTTCAACACAAAATCTGCCTTCGGCGTATCGTCTCCATTGTACCGCCAGTCGCGGAACAGGTTATCGCCAAATCCTTCCCTCTTTGTTGCTTTCAAAAAGCGGGCAGGGATGATCTGGTCTGTGTCTACGTTTTCGATGGGCAGTGGAACTGCGGTGCTCTTTAATACGGTGAATTTATCGTAAGCCATTGTAATAAATTTAAGCGATCAGGGTTCTTGGATCTGTAACTTGTCCGGTAACAGCTGCAGCGGCAGCCACCAATGGGCTGGCCAAAAGGGTTCTGGCACCAGGACCCTGGCGGCCTTCAAAGTTCCGGTTGCTGGTGCTGACAGCATATTTTCCTGCAGGAATCTTGTCATCATTCATGGCAAGACAGGCAGAACATCCTGGCTGACGCAGTTCAAATCCTGCTTCAATGAGGATATCATAAATTCCTTCTTCCCTGATTTGTGCTTCCACCACATGCGAGCCGGGTACAACCCAGGCGGTAACGTTTTCTGCTTTTTTTCTGCCTTTTACGATAGAGGCAAAAGCCCTGAAATCTTCAATGCGTCCGTTGGTACAGCTTCCGATGAAAACATAATCGATTTTCTTTCCCAGCATTGGCTCCTTTTCATGGAAGCCCATGTACTGAAGGGATTTCGCGAAGCTTGCCTTTCCTGCGTCGATGTCTTCTGCTGAAGGAATCAACTCCGTGATGCCCATGCCCATACCGGGATTCGTACCATAGGTGATCATCGGCTCAATTTCTGCGCCGTCATAATTGTATTCG
>JBIJAE010000293.1:0-2576 GCA_044345895.1 Chitinophagaceae bacterium | reverse complement strand
CCTGATGCTTTTCCCCTCTACCAGCAAAATCTACCGCGATTCCCTGGGAATTGTGCTGATCATTGGCCCATGGAATTATCCTTTCCTTTTGACAATTGGCCCACTGATCAGCGCTATCGCCGGAGGGAATACGGTCATCTTAAAACCTTCTGAGGAAGCTGCCCATACCGCAATGGTTGTAGAGAAAATTATCTCTGCTGTTTTTTCACAAGACCTTGTTCATGTGGTGCAAGGCGTGGGCGGAGAAGTCATTCCTGCCATGATGAACCAGGTGAGGTTTGACCATGTGTTTTTTACCGGGAGTACCGGCGTAGGGCAGAAAATCATGGAGATGGCGGCCAAAAAACTGGTGCCGGTGACCCTTGAATTGGGTGGCAAAAGTCCTTGTATTGTTGACCGCTCTGCCAACCTTGATTATGCTGCCAAAAAAATTGTATGGAGCAAGCTGATGAATGCAGGTCAGACCTGCGTTGCACCAGACTATGTATTGGTGCACAATACCGTCAAGGATGCGCTGGTGGCCAGGATCAGGGAAAATTTCAAGAGCATGTTTGGTGAAGATCCCATGATGAGTGAAGATCTTGGCAGGATCATCAACAACAAGCGGTTCAAAAAATTGACAGGCTACCTGGATCCGACCAAAATTACCAGTGGCGGAAGAAGCAATGAAGAAGACCTTTACATTGAACCCACCATTCTTGAAAATATCACCATCCAGGACCCTGTGATGCAGGAGGAAATCTTTGGTCCCATCCTTCCCGTGATTGGATTTGACCACCAGGATGAAGTGGTTGAGTGGGTAGAGAAAAATCCTTTCCCGCTATCATTGTACGTATATGCCGAAGACCGTTCTGTGCAGGAATTTTATCTCTCCAGGTTGCGGTTCGGAGGAGCATGCATCAACAACAGCCTGATACATTTGGGTAATCCACACCTTCCGTTCGGTGGTGTAGGGCCCAGTGGCACCGGGCAGTACCATGGAAAGTTTGGTTTTGAAACATTCACCAGACCCAAGGCTGTCCTGCATTCCAGGTCATGGTTTGATATACCCTTGTTGTATGCACCATTCAAGGGGAAGGTGGAATTACTAAAGAAAGTCTTTAAATATACCTGATGAAGACAGCAGCAAAAATTTTCATTGCAGCCTTGGTGGTAACACTTACCGCCTTGGCATGTTCATCATCCAAAATTCAAGGCAACATGAGTACCAGACAAAATATGTTGAAATCTGTTTATCCTGCGCTCACGAGCATCACCCGTTTTTTTGGGGTCAACAGCAGGGTAGTGCTTTCAGAAGAAAAGAAGGCGCCAGTTGTTTCCTTGTATGATATTCCTTTTGAGACAATCTCCGGAGAGCCTTCTTCTTTTGCTGCTTACAAGGGCAAAAAAATTGTAATTGTCAATACGGCCAGTGATTGCGGTTATACGGGTCAGTATGAAGAACTACAATCCTTGTATGCACAGGCAAAAGGTGAAATCATGGTTGTCGGTTTTCCAGCCAATGATTTCAAGGAGCAGGAGAAAGGAAGCAATGAACAAATCGCTTCATTCTGCAAAAAGAACTATGGTGTTGCGTTTCCTATTGCGGCCAAAGCAAGCGTGGTGAAGGGCAACAACCAGCATCCGGTTTTTGCATGGCTTTCTGATCCTTCAAAAAATGGATGGAACAAGGAAGCGCCTGCCTGGAATTTTTCAAAGTACATCATTGATGAAGAGGGGAAACTCATTGGGTATTTTGATCCTGGTGTCAGCCCATTGGGAAAAGATTTTTTGAAAGCACTCAACATATCAATTCCTTGATTCAGATGAATATGGCAAAAGAACAACTGTTGGTTTTGGTGAATGAAAACGATGAGCCTGTAGGGCTTATGGAGAAGATGGAAGTACACCAAAAAGCCTTGTTGCACAGGGCTTTCAGCGTTTTTCTTTTCAACAGCAAGGGCGAAATGCTCCTGCAACGCCGTGCGCTGGAAAAATACCACAGCGGTGGTTTGTGGACGAATACCTGTTGCAGCCATCCATATCCTGATGAAACCCCCAGCCAGGCAGCCACAAGAAGGATGAGAGAAGAACTGGGTTTTGAAACTTCAGTGAATCCTGCCTTCAGTTTCATTTACAAAGCTGCATTGGACAATGAGTTGACAGAATACGAGTTTGATCATGTATTGATTGGTGAGTACAATGGCCAGGTTTTTCCCAACAAGGATGAAGTGGTTGATTATTGTTACATGAACATGGATGAACTCCGGGGAAACATGGCCAAGCATCCAGACCATTATACCGAATGGTTCAAGATTGCGTTGCCTCTGTTGGATGAATATCTTGATCAACATAATGGAGTGAGCAATGCAAAGCACTAAGGCCATTGTTGTGGGTGCCGGCATTGGAGGCATTGCAACTGCCATAAGGCTTGCTGTAAAAGGGTTTGAGGTAGAGGTGCATGAAAAAAATGAGGTTGCAGGCGGTAAGTTGTACCTCATTGAAAAAGATGGATTTTCCTTTGATGCAGGGCCTTCTCTTTTTACCCAGCCGGCCAATGTGGAAGAATTGTTTTCTCTGGCTGGAGAGGACATCAA
>JBIJAE010000161.1:0-4504 GCA_044345895.1 Chitinophagaceae bacterium | reverse complement strand
AAGTGTCCAAAGAAAGGGTGAACCCGGAGGAACTGGCCACCATTCTCTATACATCAGGCACCACTGGTTTCCCCAAAGGTGTGATGCTGAGCCACCACAACATCCTCGACAACATCATGAATGTGGAAGAGTTGCTTGTGCCCATCTGCGGACCCAACGACAGGTCACTGAGTTTTCTTCCCCTGAACCATATTTTTGAGAGGGTCATCACCTATGTATACATGTACAGGGGCGTTTCAGTGTACTATGCAGAAAGCCTGGACACCGTTGGCGAGAACCTCAGAGAAGTCAAACCAAGCCTGTTCTCAACCGTTCCCAGACTACTGGAAAAAGTATACGAACGCATCATCAACAAAGGCAAAGAGCTCACTGGTGTAAAAAAGAAGTTGTTTTTCTGGGCAGTTTCAGTGGGCAACAGGTATGAGGTAGACAAGAACCAGGGCATAGCTTACAACCTGCAATTGGCCATTGCCAACAAACTGATCTTCTCCAAATGGCGCGAGGCATTGGGAGGCAATGTGAAAGCCATTGTTACCGGTGCAGCGGCCTGTCAGGTAAGGCTGTTAAGGGTTTTCACCGCTGCCAAACTTGTGGTGATGGAAGGTTATGGACTCACCGAAACCTCTCCGGTGATCAGCGTCAATCGCTATGAGTCTTTTGGAAGAAGGTTTGGTACGGTGGGCAATGTGATCAGGAATGTTGAAGTGAAATTGGCGGAGGATGGAGAAATCTGCTGCAAAGGTTCCAATGTGATGATGGGCTACTACAAGCGCCCAGACCTTACAGCAGAATGCATTGACAGCGAAGGATGGTTCCATACCGGAGACATTGGTGTATGGGTAGAAGGAAATTTTCTTAAAATCACCGACAGGAAAAAAGAGATTTTCAAAACCAGTGGTGGTAAATATGTTGCCCCTCAGCCCATTGAGAACAAGATGAAAGAATCCCCCTTCATTGAACAGATGATGGTGGTTGGTGCAGAAAGAAAATTCACAGCAGCCCTGATTGTACCCACCATGGGCAACTTGATGTCATGGAGCAGGAAGCATGGTATTGATGTTTCATCTCCTGAAAAATTACTGGACAATCCAAAAATAATCGAGCATTATAAATCGATTGTTGAAAAATACAACCAGCATTTCAATCCTGTTGAACAAGTCAAGAAATTTGAATTGATCAATGCAGAATGGACCATCAACGGGGGTGAACTTACACCAACATTGAAACTGAAGCGCAAGGTTATCATGGAAAAACATGCAGCTGCAATTGAACGCATCTATGACGTAGAAGACTAGAAATAATGTTGTGATGGCGGCATGCGGAACAACTTGTTGCGCTGATAGTTGGAAAACAACAAATACTGTTCTTCATGCGTCCTTGTCCAGTTTTGGTAGGCGCTTGCATCGTTAGATTGACCAAAAAGCCATTGGTTGTAAGCTTCGAACATGCCTTCGCGCATAAGGTACTGAAGATGGTCAAACAACTTGAATGGATATTTTCCAGCTGAATCATTGAACCAGTCCAACAAAAACCTGGACCTGATGACCAGCAAGGTTTCTGGTGTGATGCCACGCAAAGCCAGCGATGACTGCTTGTTCATGACCTCCAAAAACTTCAATTCAAATGGAGTGGTTGGCTTGATGAAATGTTGCTTGCTGTCTCCGGGCATGAACACCCGCTTGTAAGACTCCAGCAACAATATTTTGATTTCTGCAGTACGAACCGAATAACTTTCAAGGTTGACAAAAACCTCACCATACACCAGGCTTCTTGCCTTGTCTGCGGCCGCGAAATAAAATTTTGCCGCATGATAATAATTACCTGAATAAGAAGGATCAACGGATAGGCCTGTCTCCCACTGGGCGATGGCCTCTGCTGGTTTTTGTTGTGTCCAGAGCAAGTCTCCATACTCTGCAAACAAGGGTCCGCTGGCATCAAATTTCTTCAGGCCTTTTTTGTAGACCTTATCACACTGCTTGTACTCTTCCGTTGCCTTAAAAATATTTCCCGCAATTTGAAATACCTGCACATCTGCATCTTCCCGCTCGGTCAATGGAAGAATCCTCTCAGCCGCCCGCTTGTAATCTCCTGCCAGGTAATAAGTAAAGGCCACATCTTTAAGTAACATGAGGTTGGTGGGCTCCAGTTCAAGTGCCTTTGCAAGCACCATCATAGTATTGCTATAATCTGATTGCCGCTGAAAAGCAATCGCCGTTTCCCTCAACTGCTGCACAGTTTGCTGGGCATTCGCTGTAGCAAAAACAAAAGACAGTATAATAATTAACCTTAACCTGATCATGGCCATAAAATTAGATCAAATGGGTCAGCAAACCATCACGCAATTTTGGTTCAAACCAGGTACTCTTGGGGGGCATCACATTTCCGCTGTCCGCAATATCAAACAATTGCCCAATGCTGACAGGATAAAAACTAAACGCTACTTTCATCTCTCCGCTGTCCACCCTTTTCTCCAGTTCCTTCAAACCCCTGATTCCACCGACAAAATCAATCCTTTTATCTGTTCTTTGGTCTTCAATACCCAGGAACTTTTCAAGAATATTCCTGGAGAAGATGGATACGTCCAGGACGCCAATCGGGTCATCAGTATAAGTACCATTGATGGATGTCAGGTGATACCACTCCCCTTCCATATACATCCCAAATTCATGGAGCAGTGTAGGATCAACAGGCACTTCAGAAGACGATACCATAAAATCCTCCTGCAAGGCACTGATTAAATCACCGGGCTCCATTCCGTTGAGATCCTTCACTACCCTGTTGTAAGGCATGATCTTGAGCTCATCTGCAGGAAACAAAGTGGTGAGAAAGCCATCGGCTTCCGGACCTGCAGCATCTCCCAGAGCAGCACGAACCTTGGCAGCACTGGCTGCACGGTGGTGGCCATCTGCGATATAGGTACAGGGAACTTCTTTTTCAAAAATGGAAGTAATATTGTTGACAGCATCTTCCGCTGCAATGACCCAAATACGGTGGCTGATGCCATCGGCTGCATCAAAATCATATGCAGGAAGGTTGTTTTTTTTCCAATCCCCGATCAGTTGATCCAGAGAGGCAACATTGCGGTAGGCAAGAAATACATTTCCCGTTTGTGCCCTGGTTACCTTGATATGGTTGATCCTGTCCTGCTCTTTTTCAGGACGGGTGAATTCATGTTTCTTGATAATATCATTTTCGTAATCGTCTACAGAAGAACAGCAAACCAAACCCGTCTGGCTTCTTCCCTCCATCACCAATTCATAGATATAATAACAGGGTGTTGCATCTTGAAACAAAACCCCCGATGCCAACATCTCTCCAAGGTTAGACTTGGCCTTCTCGTACACAGCGCTATCGTAAATGCTCATTTCAACGGGCATGTCTACTTCAGACTTGGTAACATGGAGGAAAGAATGTTGATGGCCAATCACTGCAGCACGGGCCTCATCACTGGAGAGTACATCATAGGGTGGAGCTGCAACTTCGGTTGCCAATGTAGCTTGGGGCCTTGCTGCCCTGAAAGGAAAAATTTTTGCCATGGTCTATATTTTGCTATGCGTGTTTGTTTGCGAAATCCTTGATAAGGTCTGTGATGTCTACCACACTGCTCAAAGGCATGGCGTTGTACATCGAGACCCTGAATCCACCGACACTCCGGTGGCCCTTGATGCCCACCATTCCCTCTTCCTTACACCTTGCCAGAAAAAGTTTTTCCAGTGCAGGATCCTGCATGGTGAAAACAGCATTCATCTTGCTCCTGTCTTGGGAAGGAACCGGCAGGTTGAACATGGGCAGGGAAGCCAACGTGGAATACAAAAGGTCTGCCTTCTGCTGATTGATTTTTTCAATTGCTGGGATGCCTCCTGTTTTTTTCAGCCACCGGAGGGTGAGCAGACAAACATAGATGGCAAAAACAGGAGGTGTATTGAGCATGGAACCATTGGCAACATGCTGCCTGTAATCCATCATGGAAGGGATTGCGGTATTTGCTGTTTCAAGAAAATCTTTATCAGCCACCACCAGGTTTACTCCGGCTGCACCGATATTTTTCTGGGCACCTGCATAGATGAAGGAGAACCTGTTGAAATCCATCCCATAACTCAGGATATCGCTGCTCATGTCTGCAACAAGAGGAACAGATGTGGATGGGATATCCTGCATCTGGGTACCCTCGATGGTATTGTTGGTGGTATAATGAAAATAAGCAGCATTGTCGGGTATGGTATAACCTCCTGGGATATAGCTGTAGTTGCGGTCTTTGGAAGAGGCAACCACTTCAACATCCCCAAACAATTTGGCTTCCTTGATGGCCTTGGAACCCCATACACCCCCATCCAGGTAAGCCGCCTTTTTATCCCTCGAAAGAAAATTCATGGGCACCTGAAAAAACTGGGTAGAGGCCCCACCGTGCAGGAACATCACTTCCTTGTTCCCGTCCAGTTGCATCAGCTCCCTGACCAGGTCCATGGCCTCACTGACCACTGACTCGAACATCGGTGTTCTGTGG
>JBIJAE010000160.1:0-4557 GCA_044345895.1 Chitinophagaceae bacterium | reverse complement strand
TTTTTTTGCTTTCTGAAGCCATGGCAAACCTTTGGCACCGATGCCCTCAAACATTCCTGGCTTGGTACGTGGTTTCCAGATTCCTGCACGCAGCATGTCTACTTTGCCTGTCTTGGCAAGACGCTCTGCGGTTTCAATTACTTGCTCTTCTGTTTCTGCACTACAGGGACCTGAAATGATCAGAGGTCTTTTGCTCCAAGCGGCCTGAACTGCTGATTGCTGGGTTGTTTCAGTTGATTCCATTTTGTAAAATTAAGGATTAAATAAGGAAGGTTTAAGTGTATTAGTGTATGATCCTGCGGATTTGGTTTGCTTTGCTCATCAACTCATTGAGGTACTCCCAGTTTTCTTTCTCAAGGCATGATTTGAATTTTCTCAATTGGGAAATATGCTCATTGAGTACATCAAGAATATTTTCACGGTTCTGCATCAGAATGGGGGTCCACATTTCAGGACTGCTTTTTGCCAAACGCACAGTGCTTTCAAAACCGGCACTGGCCATTTCAAAAATGGCATCATCCTCTTTTTCTTTTTCCAAAACCGTATTGGCCAGGGCGAAGGATGTGATGTGGGAAATATGGCTCACATAGGCCGCATGAAGATCATGGTCATTGGCCCCCATTTCGATGATGCGCATTTTCAATGACTGAAAAATTTCAGTTGCTGTCTCCAATGCATCAGGATCGCTGTCGGTGGCATCACATACAATAACCGCTTTGTCTTCAAATGCATTTTCAACCGCCGCTGTAGGGCCACTGTACTCAGTACCCCACATGGGATGAGAGGCTACAAACCTTCCGCGATGAGAATGATTTTTCACAAGGTTGGCCAGCTGGCTTTTGGTTGATCCCATGTCAATAACAACCTGGTTGGATACCCTGTCCAATACATGAGGTAGCAAGGTAGACAAGATACCTACCGGAACAGCCAGCACAATCACATCAGCCATCAGGATGGCCTCATCCAATGGCATCATCTCGTCAACAAGCCCCAGTTCCATGGCTTTCAGGCCATGCTCCTGGTTGTTGTCAACACCCACAATCCTATTGGCCATCCCATTTTTTCTGCACTTGAGCGCCAGCGACCCTCCGATCAAACCCACACCTACGATGGCAAAATTCTTTTTCATGGTTGATTTGTATGATGAATATTATTGTTTTGTAAATGCTTTTCTCACGCGGTCAATGGCTTCCTCCAGGATCTCCTTCTTGCTGCAAAGGCTCACGCGTACATATTGATTTCCGGCATCACCAAATATTCCACCAGGAGTAATAAAGACGAATGCTTTTGCAAGAACAGCATCGCTCAATTCAAAACCTGATGCATACTGGTCTGGAATACGCGCCCATACAAACATGCCCACTTGATCCTTTGAATAGCTGCATCCAAGCAAATCAAGCAATAACATGGCCTGCTCCTTGCGCTGAGCATATATTTCATTGACTTGATCAAACCAGTCCTGGTCCAATTCCAATGCTTTTGCTGCGGCAACCTGTACCGGCAAAAACATACCGGAATCCATGTTGCTTTTAAATCGCAATATTGCATTGATGTGCACTGAAGAACCCACAATCATTCCCACACGCCATCCTGCCATGTTATGGGACTTGCTCAATGAATTGAGCTCCACAACAACTTCCTTGTTCCTGTCAAACTCAAAAAGGCTAAGTGGTTCATCATTGAGGATAAAACTGTAGGGATTGTCATGAACAATCAAGATATTATTGGCTTTGGCAAAATCAATGATTTGCTGTAACAATTGCCTGTCCGGCAACTGACCTGTTGGCATGTGTGGGTAATTCAGGAAAAGCAATTTCACTTTACCATTGGATTGGGCATTGTACTGCTCAATCATCTGTTGCCAGGCATTGACATCCGGATGCCAATCATGCGCTTCATCCAACCGGTAAGCCAGCACTTCTCCACCCGCCAATTGTACTGCGCTGGTATAGGTTGGGTATCCCGGATTGGGAATCAGGGCTGCATCTCCCTTGTCGAGGTAGGTCATGCAGACGTGCATGATGCCTTCCTTGCTCCCAATAAGCGGCAGCACTTCGGTATTCGGATCTACCTCCACCTGATACCATTTCTTGTACCAGGCCGAGACAGCATTGCGAAGGACTGGAGACCCCTTGTAAGACTGGTAAGCATGGGTGTTGGCCTTGGCAGCTTCCTGTTGCAAGGCCTCAACCACGGATGGATGTGGCGGCAAGTCAGGGCTTCCAATGCCCAGGTTGACAACCTGATGACCGGCTTTGTTGAGTTCTTCGATCTCCCTCAACTTTGATGAAAAATAATATTCACCAATACCATTCAATCGTGATGAAACATTGATCATGATCCTACTTGTTGAATTTTCCTTTTTTATAAACACCCAATACCCTGAGGAATGCTGTATTCTTTTCCAGTTTTCCTATGAGTTTTTTATATTGGCCAATGGCCTCAAATTCAAGATCCGCATGAAACCCGTACTTGAACTTGCTTCCGGCAATGGGAAATGACTGAAGCTTGCTCAGGTTAATGCCTTCTTTCGCTATCACCGTCAGCACTTCAGACAGCCTTCCTTTTGCATGATCTGTATGAAAATTGATCGATGCCTTGTTGGCGCCTTCCACCTCAGAGGCATGTTGCTGGAGGATCAGGAACCGGGTATAATTGTTTTTGACATCATGGATCTTGGGAGCAATGATGTCCAGTCCAAATAATTCTGCAGCGAGTTTTCCGGCTATCGCAGCAACATGCTTGCTCTTTCGCAAATGAACATGCTTGGCGCTGAGTGCAGTATCCTCAGTTTCAATCAATTTCCAGCCTTTGGGGTTCAGGAATCCAAGGCACTGCTGAAGCGCCATTGGATGAGAATGAACTTCTTTTATATCCGTTAGTTTTACCCCAGGATTGACCATGAGGTGCTGGTCAATCTGCAGATAAACCTCCCCTACAACAAAGAGGTCTGATTTTTGAAGAAGATTGTAGTTGGGTAAAATGCTGCCGGCAATAGAATTTTCAATGGCCATGATGCCACCCATGGTAGCGCGTTTGTCGGAGGCCTGCCTGATCACCTCGGTGAATGTTGCACAGGGAAGAATCTGCACATTTTTTCCATAAAAAGACCTTGCCGCAACCTGGTGAAAGCTTCCTTCATATCCCTGGATCGCCACAGGCAACACTGGCTGCTTTTGGGCGGAAGCAGCTGACCTTGATCTCTTTTCCAATTTTTTCTCGCTCATTGGTTTTTGCTTAAAAAAAAATCCCGGGGGTTAGCCGGGATTCTTATGTTGATGTTGTGTTTAATATTTGATTTTCAACAAAAAGTTCCCGTACCACCGGTAAAGTAGTAATAAAAATAAAAGAAGTAACGGGTTCTGTTCGATATCATCTATGCAAATATAAGAAACTTAAAACATTTTCAAAAATCAAATTAAAATCTCTTTCTTGGGCCTCCACTGTCTGCATCGTTCATCCGGATCTGTCTTCCTTTGAATTTCTTGCCATCAATCATCTTGATCATCTGATTGGCCGCGCCATTTTCAATCTCTACCCAACTGTTCATTTCTTTCATGTCAATCTTGCCCAACACCTCTTTTTTAAGGTCACTGAGGTCAAGAATGAACTGCAGAAAACTTGCCTTGTAGAAACCATCCTTGGTTCCAAGATTGATGAAAAGCTTCTTATAACCTGCTCCACCACGATCTGAGGATGAACGCTCCATTCTTCTTCCCCCTGGCTCACGCCTGTCGGATGAACGCTCATTAAACCGGTCGCTGGTTCTTTCAGCCCTGCGGTCATCCCTTACATTCAGATCAGCTGCATTCTCATAATATTGAAGGAACCTGTCAAATTCCAGTGCAGCAACCCTTGTGAGGATCTCTTCCTTCTCCATGTCCACAAATTTCTCGCGGAGCAAGGGAATATAGGTTTCATATTCTCCATGGCTGATGTCTGCTTTCAACATTTTATCGATAAAATGGAAAAACTGCTTTCTGCAAACGTCTTTTCCAGAAGGGATGTCCAATTTATGGAAGCGGTTGTTCAGCAATTTCTCAATCTGGCGCAACCTGTAGGCTTCACGCTGACTGATAACCGATATACAGATACCACTGTTTCCTGCACGACCGGTTCTGCCACTTCGATGGGTATAGACTTCCGGATCATCAGGAAGCTCATAGTTGATAACATGGGTAATACCCTGAACATCAATACCACGCGCGGCTACATCGGTTGCGATCAACAACTGAAGGCTTTTCTCCCTGAACCGGGCCATCACCTTGTCTCTCTGCGCCTGGGTCAAATCCCCGTGAAGGGCCTCAATGTCGTATCCTTCCCTGATCAATGATTCTGTTATGCTCTGTGCATCCGCCTTGGTACGGGTGAAAATAATACCGTAGATACCTGGGTTGAAATCGATGATTCTTTTCAGGGTATGGTAACGGTTAACCCCCGATGTAGTGTAATATTGATGGTCAATGTTCACATTTGACGAATTGGCCTTACCTATGGTCACCTCAGCAGGAGTGGTCATAAAACGCTTGCTTACCTGCTTTACTTCTGAAGGCATGG
>JBIJAE010000159.1:0-4563 GCA_044345895.1 Chitinophagaceae bacterium | reverse complement strand
CCCAATGTTTGTACATGTATTGAACAGGGCTCCACCTGAATCCCGGAATTTCCACCCCGAATTGCATTCCATGGGTATGGCCTGAAAACATGAGATCAATGTCCTGGTAATCCTTGCAAACCTGGGCCTCCCAATGACTGGGATCGTGACTCAGCAGTATTTTGAATGGATGAGGTGCTGTTCCCTCGTAAGCTTTTTGAAGGTCTCCGTAACGGCTGAAATTACCCTTTGCTCCCCAATTCTCTATCCCCAACAGTGCGATGGTCTCTCCATCTTTTTCAAGGGTAACATTTTCATTGAGCAACAAACGCCAGCCCATTTCTCCGTGAATTTCCTTGAGGCGATTGAGGTTGGCTTCTTTTGCTTCCTTGCTGGGCCATTTGACATAATCACCATAGTCATGGTTGCCCAAAATACTGAAGACACCCAAAGGAGCTTTGATATTTGAAAAAATATCAATGAACCCATCCATTTCAGTAGCCACATTGTTTACAAGATCGCCGGTGAAGAAAACAAGATCGGGCTCTTGCTCCATCAACTTGCGAACACCTTTTTCAACCGCAGCCTTGTCCTCAAGACTTCCTGAATGTATATCTGATATTTGTATGATTTTCAGCCCTTTAAATGCAGGCGGTAGGTTTTCAAACTTTAATTTTACTTTTTCAACCCTGTACTTGTATTTGTTCCCAAATCCATACAACAGCGTTCCGAAAAGTCCACCACCAACTCCGATACCAAGCCAGGACAGGAATACTGACCTGGTGATGCCCTCTGCATTTGAAGCCGAACCGTTGATCACAGAAATGGCTGTGCCGCCGCCCCACTGAAAAATCCTGCGAACATCATCCAGCAGAAAAAATAAGGTGGCCACTATTTTAGCAATGAAGAAACCAATGACAATGGGGAAAACAAAACTCCTCACCAACTGGGGGAGCTTTTCAAACCCAATGAATGAAATGGTGATGAAAAGCATCAGGGCCACTGCAGTAAACGACCAGTAAAACAAATGAATCGCAAGCCTGGTTTTGGGAGACAAGGATGAGGTTACCACACGAAGTGACTGGAAAACGTAGAAGTCCACAGCCAGCATGATGAGTATGAAAACCCAGGATCCCAGTAATCTTTTCATTGCCTAAAAATAAATGAATTCCGCAACTTGTTGCTCGATGCTGCTGATCGTCATGGCGTCAACGATATTTCCTTCAGCATCCATCAGCTTGTCCACACTGGAAATGGGCAGCTTGTTGGCCAGCACATTTACCTTGAGATAATTCAAAACACCGGTAACATGCTCCAAACCCCTAATGTTGCCGCCTTTGCCTGTGGCTACCCCAACCAGCAAGGCCTTCTTCCCGGGCCAACAGCTCTTGATATCGGAAATATCAATCATGCTCTTGAAGATGCCTGGGTAACTTCCATTGTATTCGGGTAAAATGAAAACAAACTTTGTCACAGGTTTCAGGTGGTCTTGCTGAAAAGCAACGAAAGTCGGAGAACTGGCATCCAGGTTGAAATTTTCCAGCGTAACCAATTCAGCATCAATGCCTTTTGATAAAAAAATGCCTTTGTAAAAATTACCAACCTTTCGGGAGTTGCTTCCTACCCTGTTTGTACCGACAATTATCCTGTAAATATCACCATTCATACAAGACTAACATTATTTTATGCATAATGTTCCCTAAAATGGTGCCGAAATTGTAAATTTGTCATCCTGTCATTCTCAATAAATCTTAATATTCATGGCCCGGATCATTGGTGTAGCTAATCAAAAAGGCGGTGTTGGTAAAACCACCACTGCAATCAATCTGGCAGCCAGCTTAGCTGTACTGGAATACAAGACACTGTTGGTGGATGCTGACCCTCAGGCCAACAGCACTTCGGGTGTTGGCTTCGACCTGCAAAATATTCAGCAAAGCATCTATGACTGCATGGTTGGAGATGCAAAAGCCATTGATGCCATTCTCAAAACAGAGATACCCAATCTTGATCTTATCCCTTCACACATTGATCTTGTTGGAGCTGAGCTCGAGATGATCAACTATCCCAACAGGGAAAATGTGGTCAAACTTTTACTGGATGAGGTCCGTGATGATTATGATTTTATTGTTATCGACTGCTCCCCTTCTCTTGGACTCATCACCGTCAATGCACTCGTTGCCGCAGACTCCGTGGCAATACCCGTGCAGGCAGAGTTTTTCGCACTCGAAGGCCTGGGTAAATTGCTCAATACTATTAAGATTGTACAAAGCAGGCTCAATACCTCTTTGGCCATTGAAGGCATACTCATGACGATGTACGACAGTAGGCTCAGGCTCTGCAACCAAATCGTCAATGAAGTGAGAAGGCATTTTGAAGACATGGTTTTTGATACCATCATTCACCGCAACTCCAGGTTGAGTGAAGCGCCGAGTGTTGGCAAACCCGCCATCCTTTATGACGCAGACAGCAAAGGAGCCATCAATTACCTGAACCTGGCAAAAGAGATTCTGCAAAAGAACAACATGACAAAAATCAAGGAAGCCGAAAGAACCATAAATCCAGACAATGAGCAATAATCCCAGCAACAAGAAAGATGCATTGAACAGGGGGATCAGGTCCCTGCTGGGCAGTATTGACTCAGAAATGAAGAATCCTGCCGGTACATTAAAAACAGAAGTTATCGAACAGGCAACTGCTGTTTCAAGGGTACCACTGGAAGACATCATCCCCAATGCCAAACAACCCCGTCAGGACTTTGATGCCAAGGCCCTTGAAGAACTTGCCCAATCGATTCGCCAGCACGATATTATTCAACCGTTGACAGTAACAAAACTGCCCTCCGGGAAGTACAAGCTGATTGCCGGTGAAAGAAGGTGGAGAGCAGCAAAGCTCGCAGGCATCAAAGATGTTCCGGTTTACCTGCGTGTGGTGGATGACAAGCAAATCCTTGAGCTCGGCCTGCTGGAAAACCTCCAAAGGGAAAACCTGAATGCCATAGAAATTGGCCTCAGCTATCAACGCCTGATTGATGAGTGCTCGATGACGCAAGAGGAAGTAGCCACAAGAATGGGAATGGACAGAAGCACGGTCTCCAATTATATCCGGATGCTGAAACTCCCTCCAGACATTGTGGTTGCAGTGAGGAATGGCTCTTTGTCCATGGGCCATGCCAGGGCCTTGATCAACGCCGGTGAGGTAGACAAACAACTATATGTCTACAACACGATCCTTTCAAAGAAACTCTCAGTAAGGCAAACGGAAGACCTTGTGAAGCAATTGTACAAGCCTTCTAAGGGTAAAACAGATGCAAAACAAAAACCACAAGGGCAATTCAACAAAATCCAGGATCAACTCACCTCTTTTTTTGGAACAAAAGTCAAGCTGGAACACCAAAAAACAGGAAGGGGCAAGATCAGCCTGGAATATTATTCACTGGAGGAACTGAATAGCCTGCTCGAAAAAATGAATGTCAACATCCATTGATGTGTGCAAAGACAATTCGACAATGCTTTTTTTTGATCTTGCTGTTTGCCAGCACCAGTAGTCTTTTTGCCCAAAAAGAATTGAAGTCTGCCAATAAAAAAACGCCAGTTGCGTTGGCTGCAGATACTTCCAAAAAATCATCTATCAAGGATACCACCCGCAAGGTCAGGTCCATTGCAGGCAAGGCTTCACTGCGGTCAGCCATTTTGCCTGGCCTTGGGCAGGTGTACAACAAGAAGTACTGGAAAGTGCCGATCGTTTACGGCATCCTGGCCATACCTGTCAGCACCTTCAGTTACAACAGCACCTGGTATAAAAAAACAAGGTTCGCTTATTCGGCAAGGTCTGATCAAGATACCACCAACGATAAGCTTATTGCACCAGAGCTTCAACCCCTGGCTACAGCGTCATTGAAGCTCTACAGAAACGAATTCAGGAAAGGAATGGATTTCTCCATTCTGGGCCTGCTCGTGTTGTGGGGACTCAATGTAGCAGATGCAGCTGTAGACGGGCACCTGAAAACGTTCGACATTTCTGATGATTTGAGCATGAGATTGAAGCCAAATCTTTCAACAGGCAGAAATGGTCAGATGGGATTTACTGCCTCATTTCATTTGGGTAAAGCCAAACCGGTAAAATCCATCTCGTTTTAGCGGTAAAAATTTTAACTTCATAAAAATCGCAGGTATGAACATTGCACTGGTGGGATATGGAAAAATGGGAAAAATCATTGAAGAGGTAGCCCTTTCAAGGGGTCATCAGGTTGACATAAAAATAGACATCAACAACCTTGATGAATTCAATGCCGAGAATTTTGCATCGGTTGATGCAGCCATTGAATTCACCGGCCCCCACACGGCACTGCAGAATGTATTGAAGTGTCTTGACTTGAAAACACCCATTGTTTGCGGATCGACAGGATGGCTTGAACAGCTTTCAGCCGTAGAAGAAAAATGCACCCAAATGGATGGCAGATTTCTCTATGCCAGCAATTTCAGTGTAGGGGTGAATATTTTTTTTGAAGTCAACAAAAAGCTCGCACAATTAATGGAGGGTCAGCGACAATACAATATGAGCATTACGGAGATTCACCACACCCAA
>JBIJAE010000158.1:0-4572 GCA_044345895.1 Chitinophagaceae bacterium | reverse complement strand
CGACAGGGTTGTTCATCAGGATCTTGTTGTTTTCAAGCAGGTTGATGACCGAGGTTCCGAATGCAGTTCTTTTCATCACGGGCATTCCGGGGTTGTTGTAGGCATCGGTGGTATTTCTTTCAAAAAGTGTTTCCATCGCGCCTGTTGCAGGGTCCAGCTTGCTGGCCTTCTGGATTTGTTTTCCTGTCAGGCCTTCGTTCACCCATGCAAAATGTTCGTTGCCCCAGACAATGTTCCTGAAACGCATCTTGGTCTTGGCCAACAGGGATGCAGTGCTTGTAAAAGGTGATTTGAGGGCATACAAGGCATCATGGAATTCCATGTTTTTTTTGATCAGTCCGCTGTCCAGGGGTTCGCACCATGTGATGGTCGAAGGCTCATCTGCGCGCCATGCAAAGCTTCTGGCCGAAGGCAGTACATTGTCATAGCCGCTGGGGGTTGTTTCACCCGAAGGCAGCTTGGCAAGTGTTTTCACCATCTTGCCTGTCATGTCCATGATGGCCATGGTGGAAGCAAAAGAGTAAGCTGTAACGAGGTAAGAATATGGAGCCTGGATGGTTTCTGTAAGGATATACTTGTTGTCTGGGCTGATCGTAAACGAGGTATAAATGGCAGGGCTGGAAAGCTTGGTTTCAGTGCCATTGGTGTTCTTGATCAACTGTGCAGTGGTCATGAAAGCAAAAACGGTTTCATCATATGCAGATTTGATCAGGTCTTGGTAGGTGCGGCTGGGGGCTGCTTTTCCCAGGTTCTCCTGGATGGAAGGCCCTACTGGAGTGATTGGTTTTTTGGGAAGCATGGCAGCAGGCTTGGTGGCTGCTGTATAGAGGATGGTATTGTCATCTACCCACTGGGATACCGGTCCGATTGTGCTGACCAATGCCATCTTGTTGATTTTGACGGCAGTCTTTTTTACAATGTCAATCACATACAAATCGACCTTGCCCGCAGTGGTATTGGTGAAGGAAATCTTTTTCTCAGAAGGGCTCCAATCTGTATTGCTGATCAATGCCCCTGCAGGAATCCCAGCAATAGTAAACTCCTTTCCGTCTGCAATGTGTTTGAGTTTGAGGTTGTTGATGAAGTTCTGTCTGCTGGGAGAATAGTTATTGGGATTCAGGCGCAGGCCAGCCACACGCAGTTCCGGTTGACCCAGCTCTTCAACAGTAGGATAGGACTCCCTTTCCATGATCAGCATCCATTCGCCCAGATGGTCGATGGATACCATTGGAGTGGGTTTGGCAAGCAGCAAATCAGCAATTTCCTTTGGAGGAAGCTTATAGGAGGCAGACTCCTGCGCCATTGAAAATACACTGATGAAGAGCAAAGACAGACAGAAAAGCTTTTTCATGTTCCCTAATTTTGAATGAATTTACTGAAGAATTTTGAACAGCATTGGTAGTGTCTAAAGTGCACGCGTTTTTGTCTTACACCTGCTTATCTTTGCCGCACAAAAACTAACGCTTATGTCATTGCTCGTTGTCGGAACCATGGCCTTTGATGCCATAGAAACACCATTTGGAAAAAGTGACCGCATCATTGGTGGAGCGGCAACCTATATTGCCCTGAGTGCAGCCAATTTTGTAACACCCATCAAACAGATTTCTGTTGTGGGCGGAGATTTTCCGCAGGAAGAGCTGGATCACTTGGCCAGCATTGGTGTTGAACTTGAAGGGGTGCAAATCAAGAAAGACGAGAAATCATTTTTCTGGTCAGGCCGTTACCACATGGACATGAACGAGCGTGATACGCTCGATACACAGTTGAATGTACTGGCCAACTTTACGCCTGTCGTGCCAGACAGTTACCAGGATTGTGAATTTGTGATGTTGGGCAATGGCGTTCCGGCTGTGCAGCACAGTGTCTTGAAACAAATGAAGAACAAGCCCAAGCTGGTGATCATGGACACCATGAACTTCTGGATGGAAACGGCCATGGATGATCTTGAATTGTTGTTGAAAGATGTTGATGTATTGATGGTCAACGACAGTGAAGCAAGGCAATTGAGTGCACAATATTCATTGGTCAAGGCAGCAAAGGAAATCCTTGCCATGGGCCCCAAATACCTGGTGGTAAAAAAAGGTGAGCATGGCGCATTGCTCTTTCATGAAGACCAGGTATTCTTTGCTCCTGCCCTTCCTTTGGAAGAAGTGTTTGATCCAACCGGAGCGGGCGATACATTCGCAGGTGGCTTCGTGGGCCATATCGCCCGTACCAAAGACATCTCTTTTGAAAACATGAAAACAGCCATCATCATCGGCTCTGCCATGGCATCATTCTGTGTGGAGAAATTTGGAACCACCAGGATGAGAGAAATCACCAAAGAGGACATCAATGAAAGGATCAAACAGTTCGTTGACCTGGTGAATTTTGATATCAACATCATCTGATCCTTTATGGTCAGAAGCGGATGCCAATGACTTTTTTGAGCCGCTGTGTTTTTCCCGTCAAATTGAATGTTTCAATCAATATAACATAGACTCCTACCGGGAGTCTATTGTTTTTTGCATCAAATCCATTCCAGCTGAAACTGCCTGCTGTTCCACAAAGCCTGTTGTCAATGATTTTTGAAAGCAGTTGACCATTTTGGTTGAAAACAAAGGCAGACAAAAGGTTTCCCGTTTCGGTGAACTGGTACTGGATGTTCAGCAAATCATCCAGGCCATCATTGTTGGGGCTGATCAATGCCGGGAACAACCTGATGTTGAAGTTGTCTGTTGTATCCAAATTCCTGAACTGGGAATTGATCAAACCTGGAGTGGCATGATTGGCGTCTGATGATGCTGAATGCCAGTTGCCCGTGGCAGTTGAAGGAGACCTGGGATCAACCCTTTCCAACGAAACACCTGTTTTGTTGCTCAACAGTTGATAGTGCATGTTATCCGTGTAGTTGAGTTCATCAATCAGTTTCCCCTGCTTGTTCATTATCAGGCAATTTCCCTTGTTGTCTGGTAAACTTGGCAAAGATTTTACAGCCATCATTTTTTGCTTGATGCTCTTGGGCCATTGTCGCTTCACAAAACCAGTGTCTGTAGATAGCAGAAGAAAGTCTCCAGGAAAAAGATGATGGTTTTTGTCTGATACCGCAAAAGCAGTGCCAATAGCACCTCCGGCATTTCTTGAGCCAATCATCAAATCCCTGACATTGATCAGCGCGTTTGAGGGATTGTGGAGTTCAATGAAATCGGAGCCACCACTTGGCGGATCAAACAAGATCTCATTGATGACGAGGTCTCCGGGTTCAGGCGCTTTTGCCAGCCCGGTCCTGATCTCAAGGCTGTCAAATTTGTTGCTGTTGCAGCCTTTGATGGGAGCAGCTTTCAACACATACATCCGGTTTGTTTCCAGGGCTTGTTGCAACGAAATTTCAATGCTGTTGAACAGGGGTGAGATCGGCTTTGCATTGATGACCGCATTGTTCAACCCTGTCAGTTGGTAATGCGAAGTGACAGAAAGAGAAGAACTGTCTGCGCCATGGTTCAGTGAAAGCAACAAGCGCTTTTCGTTGATGGCCGTGCATTGCAGTGCTTCAATGGTATTATCAACTGATAATTTCTTATAGATGCTGTTTTCAATACCTGGCGTACCACCTTTGCTGTTGGTACTGGCCCGCCAGTTGAGCCCATTGCAGGGCATGCGCGGATCCATCATTTCAAGCGACCATCCGCCAGTTGATTGAACGGGATTTCCATAACTGTTGATGTCATAGGATACTGCATGGATGGTCTTTCCATCTGGTGCTGTAAGGGTGATCAGGTCTCCTTCATTGGTCAGCGCAGGAAAGGAAGTGAGTCCCAGGGTTTTTGAAGGAGCATTGAAAAAAACAGCTTGTGATTTTGAACAGAGAATCACCATGCTATCAGGCGCAAGCTGGTGATTGACGGAAACAATTGCTGTAGTGCTTCCATTATCAATGCGCCATCTGAATAAGTTGATTGTTGAGGATGAGTTGTTCCTGAGCTCAATGTATTCTGCGTTGGGGAGGCCAATGACGGGTGAAGGATCGGCCATGATTTCGTTGATCACCACTGCGTACCGCTCTATTTGTGCATGGCATGCGTTACCAAGCATCAATCCCACCAAGATCATCCATCTCCATTTCATGCAACAAAAATATTTTCAACCGCAGGGCCGAAAAAGGGGAAAACAACATTTATTTGGCAGAAAAATCTTTCGTTATTAGCTTTGCTTCAGCAACATGATCCAAATTAAACACATAAAAAAGAACAATAAACAGTCCCATAGGGAAGGTTAGTTCCATTTGTGTGTATCAAATATGTAACAGCCTTCCAAATTTGGGAGGCTTTTTTTTAACCAAACCCGAAAGGGAAAAACTAGACAATATGAAAGTTGCAGTAGTTGGTGCAACCGGCTTGGTGGGCACAAAAATGTTACAGGTTCTTGAAGAGAGAGACTTCCCTGTTACCGAACTCATTCCAGTGGCTTCAGAAAGATCTGTAGGCAAAGAAGTGACGTTCAAAGGGAAACAGTATAAAATAGTTGGCATGCAGACTGCCATCGACCTTAAACCCGCTGTTGCACTTTTCTCAGCAGGTGGCGGAACCTCTACCG
>JBIJAE010000157.1:0-4573 GCA_044345895.1 Chitinophagaceae bacterium | reverse complement strand
CACCAGCGGGGGGGGGGGGGGGGGGGGGGGGGGGGGGGGGGATACCGCTGTCCATCATCACTTTGATTTTACCCTTGTATTTGTCTACCACCGGACCAAGAGACTTGATGGCAGACTGACCAGCATCAATTTGCCTGCCGCCATGGTTGGAAACCAGCAGACCATCAATGCCCAATGCTACAGCCATGTCAGCATCTTCCACTGTTGCACAACCTTTCAAAATGATTTTTCCTTTCCACCTTTCGCGAATGGGAGCAATCTTCTCAGGGTTGAGCCTGCCAGCAAAAGTGCGGTTCATGTATTGCCCCAATTGACTCATGTTCAAACCTTTGGGCGTATAAGGTTTAAGGGTAGCAAAACTTGGTATGCCATGGTACAAGGTATTCAGGCCCCAAGTGGGCCTTCCCATGATCTGCACTATATTTTTTAGGGTCATCTTGGGAGGCATGGCCAACCCGTTGCGAATATCCCTTGGTCGAAATCCGAAAGATGGCACGTCGCAAAGGAGTACCAAAACATCATAGCCAGAAGCCTCCAATCGATTGAGGATATCATCCCTCAAGGCATCTTCAGCAGGATGGTACAGTTGAAACCAAGCCTTTCCTTCAGAGACTTCAGCAATTCGTTCTATGCTGGATGTTGAAACAGTACTGAGAATGAATGGAATATTGTGCTTGAGGGCGGCCTTTGCCAAAATTTCAGGTGCATTGGGCCAAACCAGTCCCTGCAGGCCTATGGGAGAAACACCAAAGGGAGCATCATAGGTATGTCCAAACAATTCAGTTGACAGTGTTGAACCGGTATGCGCTGAAAGATAATACGGAAGCAATTCCACCTGGCGCAACTCGTCTGTATTCTTGCGGAGGTTAACATCTTCATTACAACCACCGTCGAGGTATTCAAAGGCAAAACGCGGAATGCGGCTTTTGGCTTTGTTGATCAGGTCATCAATACCTGGGTAGTTTGAGTTATACTCCCATGTAGGCTTGGAATCCTTGTTCTTTTGCATTGCGTAAAGTTAACAAATCAAGAAAAGTTTTATCATTTTTTTTGTTTTGTCATAAACATAATTTGTTGCAGATATTAAGAAAATTTAACGCTCAAAAACTTAACAGTAAAAAAACAAAAAACCTTTTTAAGTATATTCGTGACTCATCAAAAAAAATCAACATATGAAGATGTTTACACGCATCTTTCTGCCTTTGTGCTTTTTTGCTATTTCTGCAGTTGCCCAAGAAAAAAGGGTTTCGGGAAAGGTGGCTGACGAGTCAGGAACACCCCTGGCAAATGCATCAGTGTCAGTAAAGAATGGCACCAAGGGAGGAATGACAAATGAAAAAGGAGAATTTAGTATTATGGTCTCCTCATCAGCCAAAGTGCTGATTGTTTCTGCAATTGATTATGCTACCAAAGAAATTGCGCTTGGCAACCAGACGAATGTCGTTGTCACTTTGGTCAGCGAAGCCAAGGCACTGGAAAATGTGATCGTAACTGCTTATGGAACTTCCAAACGGGAAACCTTCACAGGAAGTGCGGCCAAGATCTCTGCCAAAGAAATCCAAAACAGGCCGCTGACAAACGTTGCATCTGCGCTGATTGGGGCTGCTCCTGGTGTGGCGTCGGTTACAGCAAATGGACAACCTGGCTCTGCACCTGCGATACGTGTACGTGGCTTTGGTTCTGTTAGTGCATCCAATGATCCACTTTATGTTGTGGATGGTGTTCCATTTACGGCTGCGATTTCCAACATCAACATGGATGATGTAGAAAGCATTTCAATCCTAAAAGATGCCGCTACCACTTCCCTCTACGGTTCACGTGCTGCAAATGGTGTGGTCATGATCACCACCAAGAAGGGAAGAAAGGGACGTGCCAACATGAGTGTAAAAGTAAACACGAGTGTAACCTCGCGTGCCATACCCGACTATGACAGGGTCAATGCAGACGAGTATTATCCCCTGATGTGGGAGGCCTATCGCAATTCCCTCGCTTACCGTGCCACCAATCCAATTGCCTTGGCTACAGCCAGCAATATCGCTTCCGGACTGGTCAGCGGTCAAAATGGTATTCTTGACCTGTTAGGGTACAACGCCTACGGTTTACCCAATAACCAGGTCATGCTTCCAAACGGAACCTTGAACCCTAGTGCCAAGATGGTATATAACCAAAGTGATCTCGACTGGTTTGCACCGCTGACACGCGATGGTATCCGCAACGAATACAGCATGAACTTCAGTGGTGCCTCTGACAAGTCAGATCATTTTGTTTCCGTTGGATATCTCAAAGAAGATGGTTACATCAAGCGTTCTGATTTTGAACGTTTTAATGCCCGCATCAACCTGAATTCTCAGCTTACCAACTGGGTCAAGGTGGGTACCAACCTGAATTTCACCAACAGCAGAGGAAACTTTGCTTCTACAGACGGAAGCAACTCCATTGTGAATCCCTTCTTCTTTGCTGCTCGCATGGGCCCTATCTTCCCGGTCTATGCCTATGATCCGACAAAACCCGGTTCTTATATTCTGGATGCCAACGGCAACAGACAATACGATTATGGAAATGGCACCCTACCTGGCTTGGTTCGTCCAGCGGGCGCCTACGGAGGTCGTCATACCATTGCAGAAAATGAATTGAGCAAAGAGGTGTTTGCACGCAACGTATTCAATGGCCGTGCTTACGCTGAGGTAAAATTCACTGATTGGATGAGGTTGACCACCAATTATGCTGCCGACTATACCAATCGCAATGACCTCAACTATCAGAACAACATCATTGGTGATGGAGCACCCTCCGGACGTTCCAGCAAGGACTACCTGACCAACGTGGGTACTACCTTCAACCAGCTCCTGAACCTCAACAAGCAGGTGAAGGACCACAGTTTTGAAGGTCTTCTTGGACATGAAAATTACAGATTGATAGAAGACAACCTCAGTGGTCAGCGCCAAAATCAGGTGGCTACAGGCAACTACGAGTTGGCCAATTTTACGACAACTACAAGTTTGTCCTCTCAGGTTGACAATATCGCCATCGAAAGTTATTTTGCTAACTTCAAGTATGACTATCGCGGTAAATATTTCCTGACACTCGGTGGACGTACCGATGGCAACAGCCGTTTTGCTGATTCCGTTCGCTGGGGTCGTTTCTGGAGTGCGAGTGCTGCATGGGTACTGACCAAGGAAGGCTTCATGTCAGGAATTGATTGGATCAATTTTCTGAAGATAAGGTCATCATACGGAACAACAGGTAATGATGCAGGCATTGGCTACTACCCCTATCAAACACTCTACTCGATTGGTCGGAACAACGGTTTGAATCCAGGCGTGCTTCAGAATACAAGCTTGGGTAATGGTGGATTGACATGGGAGTCCAACAAACAACTTGACATAGGCGTTGACTTCACGCTATTCAACAACAGGTTTAATGGTTCATTTGAGTATTTCAACCGCGTTTCAGACAACTTGATATTCAGCGTGCCCCTCCCAATGTCAAGCGGATTTTCATCTACATTCCAGAACGTAGGTAGCATGTACAACCGTGGATTTGAGCTTCAGATGAGTGGGGATATCATCAAAACCAAGGACATTACTTTTACACTTGGTTTCAATGCCACCACCTTCGCCAACAAAATCACCAAGCTCCCACAAAAAGAGATCATCTCAGGCACCAAAAAATTGATGGTAGGTCGCTCCATCAATGATTACTGGCTGAGGGAATGGCATGGCGTGGATCCTGCAGATGGTGCAGCACTTTACAAAAACAATCCCGGTGCTACAGGATTTCGTGTTTTGCCCAAGGGAGACACAGTTGCTACCAACCCAACCAATGCGCGTTTTGGTTATGTAGGCACTGCAATTCCTGACGCATATGGAGCAATCAATTTCTCTTTCCGCTACCGTAACCTAACCTTGTCTTCATTGATGAACTGGCAAATCGGTGGATTGACCTATGATGATACCTATGCAGCCTTCATGCATTCTGGTACCTACGGAGCGTCCATGCACAGGGACATGCTGCAACGCTGGAAAGCCCCAGGAGACATTACCAATGTGCCAAGGGCCGACAATGCGCAGACTTCTTTCTTTGGTGCAGCCAGTTCACGTTGGTTGACCGACGCGTCTTTCCTGAACATTCAGAATATTACCCTTGTTTATGATTTCAAAGGGCGTGTTGGCAAAAAAACATTGCCTTTCCAGAGCGGACGTTTGTTCCTTGCAGTTGAAAATGTGCAAATGTTTACCCAGCGCGAAGGCATGAACCCTATGCAATCCTTCTCAGGTGTAACATCTGTTGGATATATTCCCGCACGTGTAATGAACCTGGGTGTTAATGTTAATTTTTAATTTCTAAATCCAAAAAAATGAATATCAAAATATCTTCGTTGATCGTTGGATTGGCCGCAGTGGTGCTTACAGGTACTTCCTGCAAAAAAGACTATCTTGAAACAGTACCAACAACTGCAGTTGCAGCAAGCTCAGTCTTGGAAAGCGTGGCCAATGCAACTGCTGCACTCAATGGCATACATCGGTCCATGTACATGCGTTACAATGACCAGGGCACATTTGGCTTTGGCTCT
>JBIJAE010000156.1:0-4578 GCA_044345895.1 Chitinophagaceae bacterium | reverse complement strand
GCTGGTGGAGAGGATCGATGCAGCAAGTATCCCCGCGTTCTTTGCCCCGTTGAGCGCAACAGTGGCAACCGGAATGCCGTTGGGCATCTGGAGGATGGAGAGGATGGAATCCCAGCCATCAATGGAATTGGATGATTTGATGGGAACGCCAATGACCGGGAGGGTTGTGATGGAGGCCACCATGCCTGGTAGATGTGCAGCGCCACCTGCACCTGCAATCACCACCTTGATGCCCCTTTTGGCAGCGGTAGTGGCAAACCTGACCAATCGCTCAGGGGTTCTGTGGGCAGAAACAACCGTGAGTTCAAAAGGAATACCAAATTCCGTCAATTGGTCTGCTGCTGCAACCATCACCGGGAGGTCACTGTCGCTTCCCATGATGATGCTGACGATTGGTTTCTTTTTGTTGCTAACCTTGGTTACAGCCATTGTATTGGTTTTATATGGTTTTATCGCCTTTGATCCTGAGCGTGCTTTTGATCCTGTTGGCCTGGTGAATCAGTTCCTGTTTTTCATTGCTGATGATGGTGGCATGTCCCATTTTTCGTCCGGGCTTGGTATCGGTCTTACCATACAAGTGAACAAAAACATCAGGGATGGACAAGATTTCTTCCAGCCCTTCATATTGCGTTTTCCCGGCATAGCCTTCAGCCCCAAGCAGGTTGACCATCATGGAAGACATGATCTTTGCCGTGTTGCCCAAAGGATAGTTCAGGATGATCCTCCAAAGCATGTCAAACTGAGAGCTGTAGTGGGCTTCAATGGTATGATGCCCTGAATTGTGCACCCTTGGTGCGGTTTCGTTCACCCAAACATTGCCTTCCCTGTCAACAAACATCTCAATGGCAAAAATACCCGGAGAATCCAGTTTCCTGGCAACAGTCAGGGCAATGGCTTCCGTCTTCCAAAGCGTCTTTTCAGGAATGGCTGCCGGGCAAAGCTGTAGGTCCAGCAGGTTGAGAATGGGGTCAAAAAACATTTCTACCGGAGGATAGATGGCAGTCTTTCCGCTCTCAGCCACTGCCACAATGATGGCAATCTCCTTTTCAATTGAGATCATTTTTTCCAATACGGAGGGAGCATCAAAGCCCAGCGGGATATCTTCCTGTTTTTTGATGATTTGTACACCTTTGCCATCATATCCGCCCGTAGCCAGTTTGTGAACGGCAGGCAGAAAATCAATGTTGTTGTTCAGCTCTTCCCTGTTCTGCAAAACCTTGTAAGATGCAGTAGGGATCTGGTGTTGCGTATAAAATTCTTTTTGGAGAATCTTGTTTTTGATGGTGCGAAGGGCCTCGGGTTTTGGAATAACGCGGCATCCTCTTTTCTCCAATTCGAAGAGGGCTTCCACATTGACATTCTCTATTTCGATGGTGATTACATCTAATCCTTCTCCAAACCTGATCACATCATCATAATTGGTGATGTCTCCAGGAATGAAACGATGACATAGTTTGGCGGAAGGACATGAGGGGTCCTTTTCCATTACGCTAACTTCTACGGGGTAGTTGGCTGCCTCTTGCAAAAGCATCCTGCCAAGCTGACCTCCTCCCAATATGCCTGCCTTGATCATAGAATGCAAATATCTTTAACTTATCGCTAATTCAAAACCATTAATTTTGCAGGGTGATGATTAGCAAAGCCCCAACATGCAGCAAGCTGGTTTTTTTGCTCCTTTTTCAAGGATTTTTTGCCTGTTTCACAGGCAGAGCGCAAAGCTCTTTTGTTGAATACCAAAAGTCATTTTCGCGGGTTTCAAAGGCCTTTGCCAACCGCGAGGATACCTTAAAGAAGCAGTTCGCAGCCAAAAAGCTGGCCTGGCCTGCAAACTACGTCTATATCCGATCGTTTAAATACAACAGTGACTTGCAGGTTTGGGTAAAAAACAAGCTCACCGATACATTTTCCCTTTTCAAATCTTACCGCATCTGTGCGCTTGCCGGAACGATGGGACCCAAGCGAATGGAAGGGGATTACCAAGTACCTGAAGGTTTTTATTACATCAACGAGTTCAACGCCAACAGCACTTACCACCTTTCTTTAGGGTTGAATTATCCCAATCCTTCAGACAAACTGCTGGCGGATTCAATGAAGCCGGGCGGAGAGATTTATATCCATGGAAGTTGTGTGACAGTTGGCTGCATTCCCCTCACTGACCCATTGATTGAAGAACTTTATATCCTTTCCACTTATGCAAGGGCTGCCGGGCAGGAGTTCATCCCTGTGCATATTTTTCCAGCCAAATACAGGGAGGCCAGGAGTGCCGAGTATTTGGAAAAAGTATTCACTGCGGATCCTTCGCTCAAAACATTTGAAGCCAATCTCAGAAGGGTATATGATTTTTTTGAGGACAACAGGAGATTGCCTGTGGTAGCGGTTTCGCCCAAAGGGGAGTATGTATTTTATTGATACGAAATTAAAAATGAAGCTTTTCTTGATGGATGGCTTCACGTAAAAATCAAATCGAACGATGATCAAGGTTAGTCAACTTAAAAAATCATACGGAAGCTTCGAAGCGGTCAAAGGAATCAGTTTTGATGTGCACGAGGGAGAAATCTTCGGATTGCTCGGTCCGAATGGAGCCGGCAAGTCCACTACCCTTGAGATCATGGAAACCCTTCGGCTCAAATCCTCTGGCGAGGTAAATATTGCAGGATTTGACCTGGACAAGCAACCTGATGAGATCAAGAAAATCATTGGTGTTCAACTCCAGACCTCGGGTTTTTATCCAGGATTGAAGCTGGTGGAACTGGTCGACTTGTTTGGCGGATTGTACAACCGCAAGGTGGATCCCATGGAGCTGCTGGCCAAGGTTAACCTGGAAGAAAAAGCAAAATCCATTTACAAGTCGCTGAGTGGTGGCCAAAAGCAGCGGTTTTCCATCGCCACAACCCTGATCAATGACCCCAAGATTATCTTCCTTGATGAGCCTACCACAGGGCTGGATCCTCAGGCAAGAAGAAACCTCTGGGATTTAATCAAAAATATTCGCGCGCTGGGCACAACCGTGATCATTACCACCCATTATATGGATGAGGCCGAGTACCTATGTGATAGGGTGGCCATCATGGATGCCGGGCGGATCATTTCCCTGGATCATCCTGATCGTTTGATTGACCAGCTGATTGCCAGCGGGTTTGAAAAAAAGAAGGAATCCAAGGGCGCTAATCTCGAAGACGTATTTATTCAGATGACCGGCAGGGTTTTGCGAGAGGATTAAAACAGTCAATCCAGATAATCTTAAATCACTATTTTTACCATACATTTTACAACGCATGAAAAAACTATATTTCATTTCATTATCGCTCAGTTTGTTCTCCGTTTCTTTTGCTCAAACCAAAACAGCACCCAAGACTGTGGCGCCTGCAGTGAAAGCTGCTCCACCCAAAGCAACAACAGCTGCTAAACCCGTTGCAAAAGCGGTACCGGCCAAGCCAGCCATTGTTTTGAAAACTGCAGAAGATTCCATGAGCTATTCCATCGGTGTGCTCGATGGCAACTTTTTCAAGTCTCAGGGAATTGAGAAAATAAACTCAACTGTATTGGCAGCAGGTTTTGCTGATGCCCTCAAAGGCAAGCCCCTCTTCACTCCTGAGCAATGCGATATGATTGTTCGTGCAGCGATGCAAAAAAATGTAAGAAAGAAAATACAGCCTGCTATAGACGCGGGTCTAAAGTTCCTGGCTGAAAATGCAAAGAAGCCCGGAGTGAAACAAACACCTTCTGGTTTGCAGTATGAAGTGATTACTGAAGGCACTGGTCCTAAGCCTGCCGACACCAGTGTGGTGAAGGTTCATTATGAGGGTTTTCTGTTGAATGGCAATGGCCGTCCATTTGATAGTTCAAGAGAAAGGGGAGAGCCTACACAGTTCCCCTTGAATCAGGTGATCAGGGGCTGGACGGAAGGTGTTCAGTTGATGGGTGTTGGATCGAAGTACAAGTTCTATATTCCATATCAGTTGGCCTATGGTGAGCAGGGCTCCGGTGAAACGATTCCCGGTGGTTCACTGCTGATTTTTGAGGTGGAGTTGATTGATATTGTAAAAGGGCAGAACTAAGCGATAATTATCACCATATAAATTTCTCATCAGCATGACAACAGATCCGCGGTACCCCATCGGCAAAGTGCAGTTTGTTGACTATTCTGAGAAGGAAAAGGAAGCGAGGCTTTCAGATATATTGTTTCTTCCAAGGATGCTTGAGTATGCTGTGTTGAACCTGGATGAAGCTCAGCTGCAAACGCCTTACAGGGAAGGCGGCTGGACAGTAAACCAACTCATTCACCATGTGGCTGATTCTCACATGAATGCCTTCATTCGATTCAAGCTTGGATTGACAGAAGACGCACCGACAATCAAACCCTATAACCAGGACCAATGGGTAGAAACAGCCGATGTGCTGAACAGCCCAGTCAATATATCCATCACCTTGCTCCATTCTTTGCACCATCGCTGGTATGAATTGCTGAAAACCATCAAGGATGAGGAATGGCAGCGGACAGTATTTCATCCCGAGCAGCAGCGACACATCACCCTCTGGCAGTTGCTCTTGATCTATTCCTGGCATGGGAAGCACCAT
>JBIJAE010000153.1:0-4598 GCA_044345895.1 Chitinophagaceae bacterium | reverse complement strand
TTTGGCAAGAGATAGTGTAGGCCTGAAAAATTGTCCATTTTTGATTTCATCCTTGAAACTGGTGATGGCAACCTGGTTGTTGATGATCCATCCCTTCTGGTTAAACTGATGTTCAAGTTGATGGCGGCCGGCATTGAAATCAGTGTTGCGGGCATAAGAGCCAAGCAAATATTTCAGTTGATGGGATTGTTTGTTTTCAAGCAGGAAGGAGGCATTCAGGATTTTTTCTGTTGCCGCTCCTGCCATGAGGTCAAGCCCCCAATCGCGGGTAAACTCAACACTGCGAAGCCTTTCAACAGGCCTGAATGATGCAGAGGCATACTCCAGGTTGAGGTCTGACTGTAAACTCAAGCCTTTGTCTTTTTGCAGGATTTTCTTGTTTTTCAGGATCAGCCTGGCGGCATAGCCATCATCATTGCTTTTGTCTTTGGAAGAAAAACGGTTCAGATCAAATCTGCTTACAGCCATGTCTGCCACAAGCTGGGTTTGATCGTTCATGTTCCATGTGGTGGCCACTGAAACAAGGCTTTGTTTTTTGGGTGCAACCAACAAAACCACAGGCTCATAATTGCCTGATTTGGCACCCGTCTGGGCGTTGGGAGCAATCCATTTGTATACTTTCCCATTGGCCGCAGCATTGGCATCAAGCACATAATTACCCACACCAGCACCAACATCAATGAAAGAAAGGGAATAGAGGTCACTCCTCTTGGCAGGTTGGTATATATATACCGTTGCTTTCTTTCCAACAGCATAAGTGGAGTCTAATTTTTGGTAAAGTATATTGCCTGTGGCAAAGGTGTCTGCAACAGCAGAGGGATAAAAAGCGTTGAGCGTATTGTCTCCAATATCAGACAGGAACTGCTTTTGGCTGGCGTTAAGGGTTTGGTTGATGGGGGAATTCCTGGCATCACCGTTGCCGAAATATCCTACCGAAACCTGCAGTTTTTTATTGACCTCCAGTTTATTGTTGAAAAAGAGCTGCGTGTTCAGGTAGTTACGATCGGCATATTCAAATTCAACCTGAATCCTTTTGTCTTTTGAAATCATCTGCTTCTGCATGAAAGTGATTTCAGCAGTATTGTAATTGATGGTATAGTCCTGGTCTTCTCCCCTTTGCATCATCTGGCCATCGATAAACACCCTTTCTGTTCCAGCCAATACGATGAAAAATTGTTCCTGGTTGGCGCCCTTCAGGCGATAAGGCCCCTGATTGCCTTCAATCCCCTGGAAGATATTCCTGGTAAATTTTCCCTTGGCGATGGCTCCGCTGGCCAAGAGGCTGTTGTTAATTGTTGCATTGATACGGTTTTCAGTTTCGTAAGAAAGGCCCTGCAGCCTTTTGTAAAAATTCAAATAATAGAGATCAGCTTGCCTGATATCGAGGTCGCCCACTGACAGTTTCCATTTGTCTTTTGAAAACCTGATGTATACCTGGTCAAACTCATTCAGGTTCTGGGTATTGCCATCTGGCTGAATGGGAATATTGTTATCAGAAATGGCAGCATTGATCAGGATGCTGTCTCCCATGTAGCCGTTCAATTGCAGATTGAGGCTTGAATTGAAAACCGCATCCTGCCTGTTACCGAAAGAAAGTGATCTTCCCAGGCTGCCATTCGAATTGATCTTGCCAAAATCTATCGGGCGGTCTGATCCCTTTTTTCCAATGAGTTGGTTGCCCGGAATATTGAAGCGGTAGAAAATACTATCAAACGACATTCTCCTTGTTGCAGCAGTCAGCGAAACCGGAAAGACCCTGTACTCAATGGACACCTGTTGCTCACTGGGCTTTTTGATCCAAACCAACATGGCAGCGGGATGGTCGATGGTATAATCTGACGGTTGAACATTGCTGATCTTGACTGAATTGGGCACGATGCTGAAGCTGTCTAACCGGATGGACTGTGAAGCGGTGCTGATTGTTTTTTGACGCAGGTTGCTTAGTGGCTGAGATGAAGCAGTCAGAAATAGAAAAAAATGGATGACAAATGGAAGCAACCTCCTCAAATGAATTGAATTGAATATGACAATTATGTCATAAAATTATTCAATATCATTGGTTTAGTTACTATTCAATTGGAATAGATCATAATGCATACAAAAAATGCGTCCTTGATATGGACGCATTCTTGTAAAATCTATTGACGCTTATGCTTAATTCCCAGATAAATTAGCATTCAGGTATTCCCTGTTCAACCTGGCAATGTTCAATACAGAAATCTCCTTAGGACATTCTGCCTCACAAGCATAGGTGTTAGTACAACTGCCGAATCCCTCTTTGTCCATCTGGGCAACCATGCTCACCACGCGTTGTTTCCTTTCGGGTTCACCTTGTGGAAGCAAAGCAAGGTGGGAGACCTTGGCTGAAACGAACAACATGGCCGATGCATTTTTACATGCCGCTACACATGCACCGCAACCAATACAAGCTGCAGCGTAGAATGCATCATCCGCGTGTTGTTTTTCGATGGGCAAAGAATTTCCATCGACGGCATTTCCTGTGTTGACAGAAACATATCCACCCGACTGAATAATCCTATCAAAAGCAGAACGGTTAACAATCAAATCTTTTACAACAGGGAAAGCATTGGCCCTGAAGGGTTCAATGGTGATTTGATCACCATCCTTGAAGGCGCGCATGTGCAACTGGCAGGTAGTGGTTCCTTTCCAGGGGCCATGGGGCTGTCCATTGATGACCATTGAGCACATTCCACAGATGCCTTCGCGGCAGTCATGATCGAATGCGATTGAATCACTTCCTTCTGAAATCAATCTTTCATTGAGTACATCAATCATTTCAAGGAAAGACATTTCTGATGAAATGTTGTTGACATCATAGTTTTCAAAATGACCAGTATCGTTGGTGTTCTTTTGACGCCAGACCTTGAGTTTCAGGTTCATTGAGTAATGCTGCATATGATCAGGTTATCTGTTTTGTAAATATTATTTGTAACTGCGTTGGCTTGGTTTTACCACTTCATAATTGAGGGGCTCCTTGTGAAGGTTCCAATTGTTCTCCTGGTGTTCCCAGGCAGATACATACATGTGTCCTTCATCATCCCTCAAAGCTTCCCCTTCTGGTGTCTGGTACTCTTCACGGAAATGTCCGCCACAGCTTTCATTTCTTTCCAAGGCATCGATACACATCAATTCGCCGAGCTCAATGAAATCCGCTACCCTACCGGCTTTGTCTAACTCAGGATTCATTGCATTGATCTCTCCGGGAATGCGCACATCAGACCAGAACTCAGCTTTCAATGCCCTCACTTCTTCAATGGCTTGTTTTAGGCCTTCTGCATTACGGGCCATTCCACACTTGTCCCAGATGATTTTTCCGAGGCGCTTGTGGAAGCTTTCAACGGTTTGCTTGCCCTGAATGGACATCAATTTGTTGATGCGGTCGGAAGCTTTTTGTTCGGCTTCAATGAAAGCAGGATGATCCGTTGGGATAGCAGTGGTTCTGATGTCGTCTGCGAGGTAGTTGCCCAAGGTGTAGGGAATAACAAAATAACCATCAGCCAATCCTTGCATCAGTGCGGATGCACCAAGCCTGTTGGCCCCATGCTCACTGAAATTGGCTTCACCGAGGGCATACAAACCATCAATGGTTGTTTTGAGTTCGTAATCCACCCAAAGTCCTCCCATGGTGTAGTGCACTGCAGGATAAATCCTCATTGGAACTTCGTATGGATTTTCTCCGGTGATTTTTTCGTACATGGCAAACAGGTTGCCGTATTTTTCTTTGACCACCTCTTTACCAAGGTTGGTAATGACTTCAGGAGAAACATTGCCCAGGTTTTTCTTGCTCACTTCGGCCTTGCCATAGCGCTGGATGGCTGCTGCATAGTCCAGGTAAACGGCTTGTTTGGATGAGCCTACGCCAAAACCTGCATCGCAACGCTCTTTGGCTGCCCTTGATGCCACGTCCCTTGGAACGAGGTTTCCGAAGGCAGGGTATCTTCTCTCGAGATAATAGTCGCGTTCTTCTTCAGGTATCTCATTGGCAGGCCTGTTATCGCCTTCTTTTGCAGGCACCCAAATCCTTCCGTCATTCCTGAGGGACTCAGACATGAGGGTTAGTTTGGATTGGTGGTCTCCTGAAACAGGGATACAGGTGGGATGTATTTGTGTAAAACATGGATTGGCAAAATAGGCACCTTGTTTGTGGGCCTTCCATGCTGCGGTAACGTTGGAGCCCATTGCGTTGGTAGACAGGTAGAATACGTTGCCGTATCCACCTGTGCAGAGCAATACTGCATGAGCAAAATGCCTTTCCAATTCACCGGTAACCAGGTTCCTGGCAATGATGCCGCGGGCCTTTCCGTCGATGATGACCAGCTCCACCATTTCGTGGCGGGCATGCATTTCAACAGTTCCCAGTGCCACTTGTCTTTCGAGTGCCTGGTAAGCTCCGATCAACAACTGCTGCCCGGTTTGACCGGCAGCATAGAAAGTACGCTGAACCTGGGTTCCACCGAAAGAACGGTTGCTGAGCAATCCGCCATATTCTCTTGCAAAAGGTACACCTTGTGCAACGCATTGGTCAATGATACTTGTGCTCACTTCAGCGAGCCTGTGTACATTTCCTTCGCGGGCAC
>JBIJAE010000151.1:0-4603 GCA_044345895.1 Chitinophagaceae bacterium | reverse complement strand
CTCAGCAGGTGGCGGAACCTCTACCGAATGGGCTCCGGCTTTTGCTGCTGCCGGCATTACGGTCATCGACAATTCTTCTGCCTGGCGCATGGACCCTACCAAAAAACTGGTGGTTCCTGAAATCAATGCAGATGCCTTGACCGCAGAAGACAAGATCATTGCCAACCCCAACTGCTCTACCATTCAAATGGTGGTGGCCCTTGCACCACTGCACAAAAAATACAAAAGCAAACGCATCGTGGTGAGCACTTACCAGAGTGTTACCGGAACTGGTGTGAAAGCCGTTACACAATTGATGAACGAGCGCAATGGCATTGAAGGGGAGATGGCGTATAAGTATCCCATCGACCTCAATGTGATTCCGCAGATTGATGTTTTCCTTGACAATGGATACACCAAGGAAGAAATGAAAATGGTATTGGAAACGAAAAAAATCATGCGCGACGACAGCATCCGCGTAACCTCAACCACCGTCAGGATTCCTGTAATGGGCGGACACAGCGAGAGCGTGAACATTGAGTTTGAAGAGGAGTTTGAACTGGATGAGGTGAAGCGTATTTTAGCAGATGCTCCAGGCATCATTGTGGTAGATGATCCTGCAACCCAGCAATATCCCATGCCCATGGATGCACATGAAAAAGACGAGGTTTTTGTTGGAAGGATTCGCCGCGACGAGACCCAGCCCAAGACCCTCAACATGTGGATCGTGAGCGACAACCTCCGCAAGGGAGCTGCAACCAACGCAGTCCAGATTGCAGAGTATCTACTGGCTAGTGAATTAATTTGATGAAGCCGTCTTCATCCAGGATCTGGATGGAGGCGATCTTCTTCGCTTTTTCCAGCTTGGATCCTGCATCCTCTCCAACGATCAGGTAATCAAGTTTCGAGCTTACGCCGGAAAGTATTTTTCCACCGTTGGCTTCCACAAGGGCTTCCGCTTCAGAACGCTTCATTTTATACAATGTGCCGGTGAAGAGGAAGCTCTTTCCTTTTAAGTTGCCATCAACCGGGGGCTGATGAACACTTTGCAATTGCAGGCCTGCAGCTTCCAATTTTTTTAGCATGTCAACATTGCTGGGGTTGCTGAAGTATTGTTGAATGCTATCTGCCACTTTCACACCAACATCGTCAATTTGTTGGAGCGATTCCTTGTCCATTGTTGATAGGTCCAGCAAATGGGATACAGCCTGGGCAAGGGTTTTGGCTGTTGTTTCCCCCACATACCGAATGCCCAGGGCATTGATCAGGCGGTACAGGGGCTGTGTCTTCGATTTCTCAATGGCTTCGTTTATATTGGTTACTGATTTTGCGCCAAATCCTTCCATTTTCTGCAGCTCATTCAAAGGCAGGCTATAGATGGATGGGATGTCTTTGAGCCAGCCCAGTTCATGAAACTTTCGGATGATGGCATCTCCCAGCCCTCTGATGTCCATGGCATCCTTGCTGGTGAAATGGATCATCCTTTCCACCACCTGTGCATCACAGCGATCATTCGGGCATCGCCAAACCGCTTCGTCTTCTGTTTTGACAAGCGCTGTTTTGCAGACCGGGCAAGCAGAAGGGAAAACAATTTCTGTTTCACTGCCATCCCTGAGTTCAGGAAATGACTTTACAATATAGGGGATGACATCGCCTGCGCGTTCTACCAGCAGGGTATCACCGATGCGGATGTCTTTTTCCCGAATGAAATCCTGGTTATGAAGGGATATGGAAGCTACAGTTACACCACCAATCGGTACGGGTTGGATCTTGGCAACAGGCGTTACGCTGCCAGTTCTTCCTACCTGGTATTCCACCTGCAAGAGTTTGCTGGTAGACTGCCTTGCCTTGAATTTAAAGGCGATGGCCCACCTGGGGTGGTGGGTGGTCATGCCCAGTTTTTCCTGCAAGGCCAATTCATTGACCTTGATCACCAGTCCATCTATTTCATAAGGAAGTTCATCCCGTTTTGCTTCAAATTCTTTGCAAAAATCAATCACGCCCTGGATGCCAGTGAAAACCTTTTTTTCATGTACAGGACTCCGGAAGCCAAGCTCCCACAGCATTTCAAGGCTTTTCGAATGAGAGGGTATCTCCTGGTGTTCTGTTGTAAAATTGAGGTAGGCAATATGGTAAATAAAGGCTTCCAGGTTTCTTTTGCCTACCAGGCGGGCGTCCTTCAACCGCAGTGAACCAGAGGCTGCATTGCGTGGATTGGCCAGCGGTGGAAGGTTTTGCTCGAGCAGTTGCTCATTGAATTGTTGAAAGTTCTGTTTGTTGATCAGGACCTCACCACGAATCTCGGCCTGCTGGATACCGTATTTTGAAAAGGTTGCCGACAGCGGGATAGACTTGATTTGCTTGAGGTTGAGGGTGATGTCTTCACCTTCCACACCATCACCCCGCGTGGCACCACGTGCAAATAGGTCGTTTTCGTAAACCAGTGAAATGCTGGCACCATCAAACTTGGGTTCAACACAGTAGGCAAGCTGTTCCAATCCGGAGAGTTCTCTTGCTTTGCGGTCCCACTCCAATAAATCTGCAGCGTCATAAGAATTTTCCAAAGACAGCATCGGTACAAGGTGTTGAACAGTCTTGAATTGTTTGGTCATGCCTGGGCCAACACGCTGGGTAGGAGAGTCAGTCGTGATTAGCAAAGGATTGGCAGTCTCGGTCTTTTCAAGTGCCTTGTACAACTGGTCAAACTCAGCATCGGAGATCAACGGATCATTCATCACATAGTAGCGGTTCTCATGAAACCGGATCACATCCCTGAGCAGGCTGATGTTTTCTGTCATATAGGACAGATTGTTTGCCTGCGCTGCCAGCTCCTTGCTTTTGTCTTGGTAAAACCGGGTATTTTCGTTGTTGCTTGTCATCGGATGGGCTAAGTTAAAAGGAATCTCTGCTGAAATATATTTTTTTGTTCCTTCCAATAGAAATTATTTTTGTCATCCAACCCCAATCAATAGCGCAACATGAAAGAGGCAAAAAAGGCTAAGAACAATACCGCCCGCTCAGAATCGATGCCTGCTTTCCAGTTTGCCTTATCGGTAGACTGCGTGATATTTGGGTATGATGCAGGCGTGCTGAAGGTATTGCTGATTGAGAGTGACCTGCCTGCTTACAAAGGGCAGTGGTCTTTGCTGGGTGATCTTGTAAGGCCGGATGAAGACCTGGATGAAGCCTCTTACAGGGTATTGCGGGAAAGGACCGGTTTGACGGGAATGTTTCTTGAACAGGTAAAAACTTTTGGTACAGTGAGCCGCCATCCTGCCGGAAGGGTAATCACTACTGCTTACCTTGCCCTGGTCAATGTCAGGGATCACCAGCTCAAGACACTCGACAATGCTTTACACTGGCATGCTGTATCAGCCATCAAGACAATGGCCTATGATCATCGGATGATCCTGGATGCTTGCGTAGAAGCATTGCAAAAGAAGATCCAGGAAGAACCCATTATTTTCAATCTCCTGGAAGAGAAGTTCTCGCTGCGCGATCTCCAGCAATTGTTTGAGCAAATCCTGGGGGTTGCATTTGACAGGAGGAATTTCAGGAAGAAATTGTTTATGACAGGCTTGTTGAAAGATGAAAAAGAGATGGAAAAAATGGTGAGACACCGCCCGGGCAAGTTGTACTCTTTCGACAGAAAGGCGTACGAGCAGATCAAGCGCAAATCATTTGTTGGCCTTCAATTCTAAGCATTTACCAGTCATTAAGCCTTATTTTATCGGCTTTTTGCCATTGATATAAAAAATACAAGCTAATTTTTTATTGAAAATCAATGTGTTGCAAGGGTGTATTCGAAAAAACATCCTTTTTTGTTCGTTTTTCAACCTTCTTTCTGCTAACTTTGCGCTCCCTTTCGAAAGATGGGGTGTTTCCCGGGATGGCGGGGACAAATTTTTTTAAACCCGGATGTAAATCCGAAAAATTGTACACATGAGTAAATTACATTTCACCACAAAGCATGCAAATGCAGCTTCCGTGCAACGTAAATGGCACGTTGTTGACGGGACCAATCAAACTGTGGGACGAATCTGTAGCAAGATTGCTTCAGTATTGCGCGGAAAGAACAAAGCGTATTATTCGCCCCACGTTGATTGCGGAGACTTCGTTATCGTAATCAATGCAGAGAAAGTCGTTTTCACAGGAAACAAGTTCCAAGACAAGGAATACCAGCACGTTACTGGCTATCCTGGTGGACAGAAGATTGAGATCGCCAAGGATTTGATCAAGCGTCGTCCTGAGCAGATTGTTGAAAGGGCTGTGAAAGGGATGCTTCCTAAGAACAGGCTTGGTCGCCAGATGTACAAGAAGTTGTTCGTTTACGCTGGTGGAGAGCATCCACACACTGCACAACAACCAACTCCTTTCAAATTCTAATTACAAAACGATTTCAAATAACGAATAATGGAAAAACAAAAAAACGGACTTGGTCGTAGAAAGGAAGCTGTTACCAGGGTATTCCTCAGCAAGGGGGATGGTAACATCATCGTAAACGACCTTGATTACAAGGCATATTTTCCTCAGATCTATCTTCAGAACCAGGTTGAACTTCCTATCACTGTTGTAGAAGGTGCCGGAAAGTATGATATCAAGATCAATGCTGCAGGTGGTGGTA
>JBIJAE010000150.1:0-4629 GCA_044345895.1 Chitinophagaceae bacterium | reverse complement strand
ACAGCTGTCACAATGAAGATGATCACAAGCATGTACACTACCCAGCCATATGACCGCAAAGAGGCCGGTAATAGTTTTGCATAATTGAATTCATGGTCCTTGATAAAAGGAATGGTGGTCACTGGCTCATTGGCTTTTACAAAATACCGCACACCACCCTGGTATTTCACTTCAATGGCATTGGCTGGCTTCACTTTGCCTTTGTATTCCCTCATCACTTTAACATTATCATTGAACAACAGTGTAGCACTGATGATGATGCCCAATCCTACCTGCCCCAATACCTTGAACCATCCTGCCAAACCATCCTTATCACCCTTCTTGTAATTGACTCCTTGGCTTTGGGCCAAGCGTTTTGAACGAAGTTTCAGGAAGTCGTCCACAAATCCAACCAGACCCAACCAAATGGTGCTCAACAACAAAAGTTTGATGTATACCTTGTCGAGATTAGCAAACAACAAAGTAGGTACAAGGATCCCCAATAAAATGATGAAACCACCCATGGTTGGAGTACCCTTCTTTTGCTCCTCACCCTGCAATCCAAGCTCCCGGACCGATTCACCTACCTGCATTTTTTGAAGAAACAGAATGATGTGCTTGCCATAAACCATCGTAATGAAAAGAGAAAGCAATACAGCCAACATTGCCCGGAATGTAATGAACTGGAAAATGCCCATCCCCGGAAAACGGAGCTGCTCATGTTGTAACCATTGAAAAAGTTGATAAATCATATCTTCTTATTTGTCCAGTTCTGTAAATGTTTTCACCAAAACTTCCTTGTCATCAAATGGAAATCTTTGTCCCTTGATCTCCTGGTATTTCTCATGCCCCTTTCCAGCCACCAAGATGATATCATCCTCCCTGGCCATCATCACTGCAGTACGTATGGCTTCCTTCCTGTCCTCGATCACCAAGACTTTTCTTTGCAACATGGCATCCATTCCTTCACCCATATCTTTCAGTATGATGGAAGGTTCTTCACTCCTGGGATTGTCGGATGTAAATATTGCCCTTGTGCTGAACTCAGCTGCTGCAGTTCCCATCAGCTTTCTTTTTGACTTGTCCCGGTCTCCACCGCATCCCACCACAGTGATGATTTGCTCACCACCTTTCTGGAATTTCTTGATGGTTGCCAGTATATTGAGCAGTGCATCGGGTGTATGGGCATAATCCACAATGCCAATGATCCTTTGTTTTGGAGAAACCGTATAATCAAACCTTCCCTCAGCACCAGTAAGGTTGCTCATGGTCTGCAGCACATCCAGGCGATCCTCCCCCAAACAAATGGCAGCTGCATATACTGCCAGCAAATTGTATGCATTGAATTCACCGATCAAACGGAAATGAACATCCTGCTCATTCACCAACATTTGCAATCCGGTGATGCTGTTGTCGACAATTCTTCCCTTGAAATCTGCAACAGAACGAAGGCTGTAATAAAACTTGTCTGCATGGGTGTTTTGCAACATGATGGCGCCATTCCTGTCATCCATGTTGGATATGGCAAATGCAGTGGATGAAAGGCCATCAAAGAAATTCTTTTTCACCCTGATGTACTCATCAAATGTTTTGTGATAATCCAGGTGATCATGGGTGATATTGGTAAAGACACCTCCAGCAAACGCAAGTCCTGCAATGCGTTGCTGGTGAACAGCATGACTGCTCACTTCCATAAAAGCATACTGGCAACCTGCATCTACCATGCGTTTCAACAAGATGTTCAATGAAACCACATCAGGTGTTGTATGGGTAGATGGTAGCACAGTTTCACCAATCATGTTGTTCACTGTTGAAATCAGGCCACAGTTAGTATCCAACGCCATGAACAATTTGAACAGGAGTGTCGCCACTGTTGTCTTGCCATTTGTTCCTGTTACGCCAACCAATTTCAAGTGATGGCTTGGCTCACCGTGAAAGGCATGGGCCATGACGCCTGCCGCTTTTGCAGCATCATCCGTCTGAACATAATTCACGCCAGGTTGCAAACTGCCTGGAAGCACTTCACAAACGATGGCTATGGCACCTTTTTGAATCGCAGCATCAATATAGGCATGCCCGTCTTGGGCAACACCTTTGATGGCAATGAAGCAACTGCCCTGACCAACAAGCCTTGAATCAATCTGCACATCACTGATGTGCAGGTCAGTCCTTCCGGCCAATGACCTGATCCTCACCTTATACAATATGTCTTGCAATAGCTTCATGCGCATCAATCAATTGTACTGCCAAGATTCAAATAAATGGTTTGTCCTTTCTGAACAGCTGTTCTCGCAGGAATAGACTGGGATATAACTTTTCCTTTTCCAGTGGCAATCACCTGCAACTGCTGTCGCTCAAGCAATTCCAGTGCATCTTTCAAGCCAAAGCCTTTGAGATCCGGCATGCTGCCATGCTGGGTTGACCAGCTGCTTGCTGCCAAACTTTTTTCATTGGTCATCACCTTGCTCCATTCACCTTTTTTACCACCATCAACTATCGGCTTCCCAATGACTTTGGCGATGGCCTTGAAATCATTGGCAGAGCCATTCCACTCAGATTTGCTGCTGTCTGCATACTTCGGATGCTGGTAACTTGCGTAGAGATCTGCGTCAACAGTAAACAACTTGTTTGCGATCTCACTAAAAACAGGTCCTGCAATCTGAGCACCATAGTACCTTGGTGCAAATGGTTTGTTCTTGATCACTACAATACAAGAGTATTTGGGATTCTGTGCAGGAAAATAACCTGCGAACGAGGATTGGTAGATGTGATCTGTATAGCCCTTGTTTCCATTGGCAACCTGCGCAGTTCCTGTCTTACCAGCGAGGGTATAAAAACGATTCTGCAAACTCTTTCCTGTTCCAGACAAGACTACACCCTCCAGGCATGATTGAAGCTGTAACAAGGTTGACTTGCTGCAAATCGAATCACGAAGAACAGCGGTTTTGAATTCTTGCACCACCTTACCATCTTTCATGATGGCATTGACTAGGTATGGCTTCAGCATTTTTCCATTGTTGGCAACGGCATTGTACACCATCAGGGTCTGTAAGGGACTGATGGAAATATTATAGCCAAAACTCATCCATGGTAGCGTAACGTCACTCCAGTTTCTTCCGCTTGGATTGGGAATGATGGACATGGATTCTCCCAACAAGTTCACCCCTGATGGCTTGTTGAGGTTCAGACGCTCAAGATGCGCAATGAATTTCTTTGGATTCTTGTAATAATGGGTAACGGCAAGTTTGGCCATTCCAACATTAGAACTCAACTCAAATGCCTGCTTGTAGCTGACATTGGTATGGCTATGCCTTTCACTGTCCCATACGGTCCTTCCGCCGAAATCCCATTTGCCTCCTTCGAGGTTCACAGGGCTGTTCAGGTTGATGTACTGGTCTTCCAATGCAGCCAGCATCGTTACCAGTTTGAATGTTGATCCAGGCTCTGAACGGGTAATGGCGTAATTGAAGTCTTCCTTATAAGATCCGTCTGTCTGCCTACCCAGGTTGGCAATGGCTTTGATTTTCCCGGTCTTCACTTCCATCACAATGCAGGTACCATTAAGGCATTCATTGGCCTCCAACATTTTTAACAATGCCTGCTCGGCCACATCTTGAATATTGATGTCAATGGTGGTGATAATATCCTTTCCGTTTTCAGGCTCAATCTCGGAACCTTCCACCGGAACAAATGCGCCACCGGCAATCCTTCTCACAAGTCGCTTTCCCGTAATACCTTTGAGCAGGCTGTCATATGTTTTTTCCAGACCAACATTCTTGCTGACCAAATTGCCCATTGAGTCAATGTATTCCCTTGAAAGCCCAATCGTTCTGTTGGCAAGCAATCCAAAGGGAGCCATTCTTTTTTCTTTTTCAATAAAAATGAATCCGTTCTTGTTCCTGTTCGACTTGATAAAACTGATGTTTTTCAACAATTGGTATTGCTTGAAATCAATGTTCTTTTTCAGCAAATGGTACCGATCCTCCCTGTTGAAAACACCCATCAATTCATGCTTGTAGGCGCCTGGTGTACCGCCGCCAAGGATAGAAGAAAGATGAATGGATAAACTGTCTATAGCCTTCTTGAACCTGATGCCATTTTTTTCCTGCACACCCTGTGAACCAAAGTCAAGGTAAATATCAAAGAAAGGAATTGAGCTGCTCAGCATCCTGCCATCCTCACTGAATATTGTTCCACGCTCTGCATCCATTTCCCGGTATTCAAGGTGCAGGCTATCGCTCAGCGATTTCCAGTATCCACCTTCAATTCGTTGAATGAACAGTGCCTTTCCAAAAATGCAAATGCCCAATACGAGCATCAGCAAGTAGATCAGGTAACTGCGCCACAATATGTCCTTTTTTGTCTCCAACGATTATTGTTGTTTATTCCCTTTTTTTACTGTTGAATCTGTCAATGCAACAGGAGGCTCAAGAATTTCTTTAACTCCAGAAACTGCTACCGATTTTACCACCTCGGATTGTTTTGTCATGAACATCCAATCCTTTCTCACCATCTTAAACTCATATTGCAAATCCTTTAATTCTTTTGTTGTTTTGTTGATGTCCTTGATTGCCTTTTCTGCATGATGTCCGTTATAGATATATGCAACAGCAAGTGCAGAAAGGAAAAGAAAGAATGGAACATTTTTCA
>JBIJAE010000295.1:0-2571 GCA_044345895.1 Chitinophagaceae bacterium | reverse complement strand
GTAAGTGGTTGAATGGACTGGAAGTTGCAGGTGTTTGGACTCCCATGAGTCCTTATATGCGGTTGGCAGAGATGTACCTGAATTTGGCTGAAGCACTCAATGAAGCCAACGGACCGAGTCCGGAAGTATTTGCTGCATTGGATGTTATCCGAAGCAGGTCAGGCATGCCCAATGTTTCAAGAACCCTTGACCAGGCTGGATTGAGAAATTTCATTGAAAATGAGCGAAGCATCGAATTGTACCTGGAAAACCACCGTTACTTTGATCTTAAAAGGATGATGAAGGGTGAAGTTTTCAAGGGGCCTATTTTTGATGTAAAGGTTATAAGGCAGCGAAACAATACGTATACTTATACCAAATACAAGTACCACGACAGGGCTTGGTTTACACATTGGTACTTGCACCCTTTTCCAAACAATGAAGTGAACAAAGGGTATGGACTTATACAGAACCCAGGCTGGTAGTATCATTCAAGAATTCAATTAATGCGTGTAAACATGAAAATTCCCTTTAAACAATATTGCAGTTGCTTTATCATACTCATTGCCCTCCAGGCAACAGAACTGCTGCAGGCGCAAAATAAGCCTGTAAAAAAAGATTCAATTATTCATTTGTCAGAAGATTTGCAGGCCATTGCTTATGGAAAAGTAAAGAAGCGTCAAGTAACTTCTTCTATTTCCACTTTGACTGGCGATGACATAGAAAAAAATACCGTTTTTTCATTGGGCAATGCCTTGTATGGTAAAGTTGCAGGTCTGGTGCTAGACCAGAACAGTGGTGAACCCGGCAATGATTTACCAGGCTTTTCACTCCGTGGCGTTACCACTTTCGGATTTGCCCGGGCTCCACTTGTTTTGGTAGATGGTTTTATCCGAGACCTTAACTCGGTTTCGGTATTTGACATTGAAAACATTTCGGTGTTGAAGGATGCATCTGCTACTGCGATGTACGGTATTCAGGCGGCCAATGGCGTCGTACTTGTTACCACTAAAGGTGGTAAGGAAGGAAAATCAAAAGTAACTGTAGATTTTTCAAATGGAGTTCAGTCTCCAACAAGATTGCCCCAGTTCAACAATTCCGCAACTTTCGCCCAAATGTACAATCAGGCATTGTCCAATGACAAATTGCCTCCCTTGTTCAGCCCTGCTGATATTGCCGGATATACTGATGGTAACAGAAGCCTCTTTCCTAATGTTGATTGGTTAAAAGAGATGGTGAGGCAAAATGCACCGATTACATCATTAAACATCAGTTCATCCGGAGGAAACAAGGTTGCACATTATTATGTCTCGTTGGGATATTTGAACAATACGGGTATTTACAAAAACACAGACATGAACGATGGCTATAGTACAAACTCAAATTTGAACCGTTTGAACTTCAGGTCAAATATCGATGTCAAAGTGCTTAATGACCTTACCTTAAAACTGAATTTGGGTGGACAGATCAATGATATCAACGCTCCCCGCATGGCAACCTCAGATATCTGGAATCGTCTGTATGATTATCCCACACATCTTTTTCCTGTTTATGCAAGACCAGGTTTACTCGGAGGTACTTCTGCCTTTGCAGATAATCCAATGGGTTATATCAACAACAGGGGTTATAGAGAAATTCATAACCGGTTTTTTCAATCTGACCTGGATTTAAAATACGATGCAGGGAAATATGTCAAAGGATTGGAGTTGGGTGCACGCGTTGGTTTCGACAATTTTTATACTGTAACTGATGGCTGGTCAAGAACCTTTGCTGTATTCCAAACTAGCAGAGATCCAATTTCAGGAAATCCGGTTGTTGGTGCTCCCATTGGTGCCAATACCAATTTGGCATACAATTCACCCTATGACAATGCTCAGAACAGAAGGGGGACGGCTGAATTGTACCTGAACTATTCAAAAAAGTTTGGTAATAACCATTCCATCAATTTTTTGGGATTGTACAACCAGACGCGTCAGGTTGTGGGCAGGGAAAACCCCTTCAACATGCAGTCCATGAATGCAAGATTGCACTATGACTACAAAAACCGTTTTTTTGCTGACCTCACAACTTCATACGGTGGAACCGAGGCATTTGCGAAGGGCAAACGTTTTGGCTTTTTCCCGGCCCTCTCGGCAGGCTACGTATTGATCGACCAAAACCAAAAACAATCATCAAGTGCCATCAATTACCTGAAGGTAAGGGCATCGGGTGGTATGGTGGCAAGCAGCAATGTAGGAACCCGATTTGGCTATCGTGAGCTTTATGTCAGTGGAGCATCCTATGCATTTGGAAATACCAATGCTGGTGCATCTTCCATTACAGAAGGTACTATTGCCAACCCAGCACTTGGTTTTGAAAAATCCTTTCAATATGATTTGGGACTTGATGCCCGTCTGTTCAATCAGTTGGACCTTAGTGTAGCATTGTTTCAGCAAGACAGAAAAGATATTTTGACTTCTCAATCTACAACGGTTCCAGCCCTTTTTGGTGGTAGTCTGCCGAGTGTTAACCTGGGTGAAGTGCGCAACCGGGGCATTGAATTGTCCTTGTTTTGGGAAAAACAATTCAAGCATTCAGGTTTCTTTGCACGCT
>JBIJAE010000094.1:0-6366 GCA_044345895.1 Chitinophagaceae bacterium | reverse complement strand
TGTTTCTACCAATCTTGGCTGCTCTTTTTTTGGTAATGAATGAGCCAAACCCGCGGATGTAGATGTTTTCGCCTTTTGACAAAGTGGCTTTGATCTCTTTGAACATTGTCTCGAGGGTAACCAATACATCCACTTTTGGAATATTGGTTTTTTCAGCAATCTTATTGATCAGGTCGGCTTTTCTCATTTTGGTTCGTGTTTAAAAGTTTTGGATTTTATTTATTTTACTTTTGGTGTAAATCCTTCAACATTTATTTACCAATTCAAGCCCTAGAACGCCTTGGGCCCTATTAAAATTGCACATAATTTTTCTTTTTACCAAAAATAAATTGATATAAGTGGTTGAAAAACAACATAAAGTGTGGTTTTCAAAGGCCCTGAAAAACTGGCATTTGGTAGAAAACAACAGAAAAATGCCCTGGAAGGGAATAAAAGATCCTTACAAAATATGGCTCTCTGAAGTCATCCTACAACAAACGAGGGTTGAACAGGGCCTTGCCTACTACAACCGTTTCATTGAAACTTACCCTGATGTACATGCGCTTGCAAAAGCAGCTGATAATCAAGTGTTTAAGTTGTGGGAGGGGCTGGGTTATTACAGCCGCTGCAGAAACCTGATCAAAACGGCAAGAACCATAAGCGATGAACACGCAGGCCATTTTCCTGCCTCTAAAGAAGGGTTGCTTTCCCTGAGTGGCATTGGGAATTATACCGCAGCAGCCATTGGTTCTTTTGCCTTCGGGCTTCCCCTGGCTGTGGTGGATGGAAATGTGCTCCGGGTATTGTCGAGGGTATTTGGTATTTCAACCCCCATCGACCTTCCGGCTGGCCGAAAAGCATTTGAACAACTGGCTGACCAGTTGCTGGACGAAAAAGATCCGGCCTTGTACAATCAGGCCATCATGGACCTTGGTGCAACGGTTTGTAAACCCAGGCAACCCATTTGTGGCGCCTGTCCTTTTCAACAAAAGTGCATGGCCTTTGGGATGGGGCAAGTCGAGCAATTTCCAGTTAAATCAAAAAAAATCAAGCAGAGGGAAAGGTTCTTTTATTACCTGATTCTCGAATCCAGGGGCAAACAACTGGTAAGACAGCGCAAAGGCAAGGATATTTGGCAGGATTTGTTTGAATTCTTTCTAAAGGAAACGGATGAGCCTGTTGAGGAAAAGGAATTGAAGTCCTGGCTGTTCTGGAACCTCGGCGCAAAAAAAGAAAAATTAGCAGTGGTTGATGTGTCAGATGAAATGGTTCATCAGCTGACGCACCAAAAAATCCGTTGCCGAATTGCACATTTACGCAGCTCAACATTGGTTGATGTGGAAGGATACCAGTGGATGGATATTCCATCCATCCAACAGCTGGCTTTCCCTCGGCTCATCACCCGGTATCAAACATCGATTCGCTGATCAACGGCATCTTGTTCAATTTTTGTAATTTCGATTAATGATTGTTCTTCCTATCCTGCTCCTGGCCTCTATCCTGATGTTGTTCATGAACTCAGGAGCAGAAATTGCCTTTTTTTCACTGGGCTACCGGGAATTAAAAAACTTGCGTACCCGTCAATATCCTGCAGCTACAAGAATTCTTCAATTGCTACAGGAACCACGTTTGCTGATGTCGTCCATGCTGGTCGGGAACATGGTTTTTCGGATGCTGATCATCCTGTTGTGCAATTACCTTGTCAAGGACGACATGTTGCCTGAAACCACTGGTTTTCTTTTGTTTTTGATACGCATGCTGATTGCCATCGTCATCCTTGTTCTTTTTGGAGAGTTGTTGCCAAAAGTTTGGGCAAGCAACAACCATATTCGCTTTGCGTATTATTCTTCTTTTTTTGTTTGGTTGAATGCCATTATGTTTCGCCGCTTGGGCCAATGGACTGCCGGCATCACCGATAATATTGAAAAAGCCCTCGGACGCAACAATGACATGCGCACCAGGCTGGAACAGATTGATCAGGCAATGGGTATGGATGAAACCGATGGAAGTTCGGAAGGGGAAAAAAACATACTCAAAGGGATTGCCCAGTTTGGTAACATCACTGTAAGAAGGGCCATGCGCAGCAGGCTGGATGTACAAGGAGTTGAAACTGGCATTCCTTTTACAGATCTCAAACAAAAGGTGGCCGAACAACAATATTCCAGGTTTCCTGTGTTCAATGAGAACCTTGACAATATTGCCGGAATGATCCATGCCAAGGACCTGATTCCACACCTGGACAAAGCGGATGATTTCGACTGGAAATCCCTTGTGCGTCCGGCATTCTTTATCCATGAGCAAATGTTGGTGGAAGACCTGCTCAAAGATTTTCAACAGAAAAGAACCCATTTTGCCATTGTGGTGGATGAATTTGGCGGTACTGATGGTATCATCACCATGGAGGATATTCTGGAAGAAATCGTAGGAGAGATAAGGGATGAATATGATGATGAAGAATCTGTGAACATGAGGATTGATGAGTTCAATTTCATTTTTGAAGGAAAAATGATGATCAATGAAGCATGCAAACTGATGAACCTTCCCAACAGGGTTTTTGATGCCATCAGGGGTGACAGTGAGACGGTGGCGGGCCTTGTATTGGAACTTGCTGGGGAGATCCCCAAATTGAACCAGGTGCTGGTTGCCAATGATTTCACGTTTACTGTGATGGAGGTTGCCATGAACCGCATCCACAAGATCAAGATTACCATCGCTGCACCGCAGCAATAAATCATTTCATGAAAAAATTTCTCAGCCAATTTGTCCTGTTTTTTTTGGGTGCATTCATGTTGGCCTGCAACAGCGACTATACACCCAAGCCAAGAAGTTATTTCAAGATAGACCTTCCCCAAAGGGCATATAAGGAGTTCAATGAACCGGGTTATCCCTATGTTTTTGAATATCCCGTCTATGCCAATATCTCTAAGGAAGCAGATACCACTGGCAACAATCCTTATTGGATCAATGTCAATTTTGATCAATTCCAAGGCAGGATCTACCTCAGTTATAAATCCATCACTGGCAGTTCTGTTTACAAGATCAAGACGCCTACTGGTTACAAAGATTCAGTGGTGGGCAACAGTTTTGAAAACCTGCGGGAAGAAGCCTACAAAATGACCTATAAGCATACCATCAAGGCCAGTGGAATCATTGATTCTGCTTTTGCTACAGACAATGGTTCCACTGGCGTTTATTTTTATGTGGCAGGAGAAGCGGCAACATCAAAGCAATTCTATGTTTCTGATACGGCTAGGCATTTTCTCCGCGGGGCATTGTATTTTGAGGCCTCACCCAATGCAGATTCCATTGCTGTGGTCAGTGATTTTCTGGAAGAGGACATCAAACACCTGATCAGGACCCTGCGTTGGAAAGGGAAACAATAGCATTTTTTCCTTAACCAATCTTGATAGCCGCCGCAACAGATTTCATCTGTTCACTGATCTCTGCTGTACACAAATTGCCAATGCTTCCCTCGTGGGTATGGTTCAGTTTTTGTGTCGCATCAAAGTGAAAGCTTCCCTGATCGATCATGTTTCCTACCTGCGCATAGGCATCGCGGAAGGGAATGCCCTGGTTGACCAGTTCATTTACCTTTTCAACGCTGAACAGGTACTTGTATTTCTCTTCAGTAAGGATGTTTTCGCGAACACCTATGGCATTCAACATCAGTTTCATCATCTCCATGCAAGAACGCAGTTCTTCCATGGCAGGAAACAGGATTTCCTTGGTCAGCTGCATCTCACGGTGGTATCCTGAAGGGAGATTGTTGATCAGCAAAGTGAGTTCATTGGGAACTGCCTGTATCCTGTTGCATTTGCCACGGATCAATTCAAATACATCAGGATTTTTTTTGTGGGGCATGATGCTGCTGCCAGTGGTCAGCTCATCAGGAAAATGGATGAAGCCAAAATTCTGGCTCATGAAAAGACAACAGTCCATTGCCAAACGGCTAAGTGTAGCAGCAACAGAAGCCAGCGCCATGGCGGTCAGCTTTTCCGTTTTACCCCTGCTCATTTGCGCATAAACCGAATTAAAGTTGAGGGTATTGAAATGCAGCAAGGCTGTGGTGCGGGTCCTGTTCAGTGGAAAAGAAGAGCCATATCCGGCGCCACTGCCCAATGGATTTTTGTTGGCCACCTTAAAGGCAGCAGCAACAAATTCCATGTCATCTACCAGGCTTTCCGCATAGGCCCCCAGCCAAAGGCCGATGGACGATGGCATGGCGATTTGAAGATGGGTATAGCCGGGAATCAAGGTATTCTTGTGTTCATTGCTTTTTTGGATCAGCAGGTCAAAAAGTGATTGCATCTCATCTTTGATGTCGATGATGGCAGATCGCAGGAAAAGCTTGATGTCTACCGCCACTTGGTCATTTCTGCTTCTGCCGGTATGGATCATTTTTCCGACATCACCGATGCGTTCAGTGAGCATGAATTCAATTTGTGAGTGGATGTCCTCCGCTCCGGCATCAATTGAAAACTGTCCGGCTTGAATATTTGTCAGGATTTTTTTCAGCTCGGCAACAGCCAGTTCAGCTTGCTCTTTGCTCATGATCCCCTGCTCGCCGAGCATGGTTACATGTGCAATCGAACCCTCCACATCAAAGCCCGCCATCTGAACATCAAAATCACGGTCTCTCCCAACGGTAAAGGCTTCTATTTGTGCTGCTGTTGATGTTTTGTCTTTGCTCCAAAGTTTCATGGTAATGTGTTGGGGGGTATGATCAGAAAACGGAAACCGTTGTTTCAAGCAATTGGATGTATCCGCTTATGCCGTTTTCAATCTCTGAAATGTAAATATACTCATCTGCGGTATGACTTCTTGCAGAATCACCAGGTCCGATCTTAAGGGCAGGGAAAGGCATCAGGGCCTTGTCGCTGGTGGTGGGAGACCCATAGTGGGGTAAGCCAAGTTGCTTGCCAGCTTTCACAATCGGGTGATCCATGGCAATCATGCTGGACTTCATCCTGAAACTTCTGGGAACCAGCTCAGCCTTTAGGTTTGTGTTCAATTGGTCAAGCACTTCGTCAAAACTATATTGTTCATTCACCCTCACGTCAACAACGAACCGGCAGGTAGCGGGCACCACATTGTGCGCCTTGTTCTCGGTTTCAATGACTGTTACTTTTGCAGTTGTTTTTCCAAGCAGCTCAGATGTTTTTTCAAAATCCATTCTCTCAATTGTTTGAATGTCTTCCATGGCAAGATAGATGGCGTTGATGCCTTCTTCTCTGGCTGCATGGCCGGCCTTTCCTTGAACGGTTCCATCCAAAACAAGCAGCCCGCGTTCAGCTACAGCCATCTCCATCTTGGTGGGTTCGCCCACCAGCGCTCCCATGATGTTACTCCCTTGAAGCCTGTTCAGAAAGGCCTCATCTTTCAGCAGGAGTTCAATGCCATTGGTGCCGGAGATTTCTTCCTCAGCTGTTGCTGCCAGGATGATGTTGAAAGGTAGGTCTTGCCTGTTGTAAAAATGAATGAATGTTGCGATCAATGCAACCAATGGGCCTCCTGCATCATTGCTGCCCAGACCAATCAGGCGTCCTTCTACTTCTGTTGGGGTAAAAGGATCGGTAGTATAACCCTTTGCAGGCTTTACAGTATCATGGTGGGAGTTCAGCAGAATGCTTTTTTTGGCTGGGTCAAAATAGTTGTTCAACGCATAAATATTGTTGATCAGTCTGCCTGTGGTGATGTCATTTTCTTGCAGGTATTGTTCGATCAGGTCTGCAACCTCTTTTTCCTCCCTGCTAAAGGAGGGGATGGCAATCATTTTTTTAAGAAGTTCGATTGCACTGTTGGTAATGGTATGTTGGGTTGACATGTTGCTATTTTTTTATCAGCAGATGGCAGTACCTGTTTTTCCTTCTATCAATGCACTGAGTTCGGTGGCGTCTCCAATGATCACCTTCTCTACGCCTGATTGCAGCGCAGCAAAGGCATTGTCGAGTTTGGGAATCATCCCGGCAAAAATGGCCTTGTCTTTTTTCAATTGGTCAAACAATGCCCCATCGATTACCGGAATGGCACTGTTTTCGTCATTGACATCCTGCAGTACACCTTTCTTTTCAAATGAATAGACAAGTGTTACAGGAATATGTTGGGCCATTGACTTGGCGATTTCCTGTGCAATGGTATCAGCATTGGTGTTCAGCAGTTGGCCGGTTTTGTCTTGTGTGATAGGGGCAATGATGATGTTCATGTCCATCTCAAGGAGGGAAAGGAGGAGCTTTGTATTCACACTGTCCACATCTCCCACAAATCCAAAATCAATCGATGGATGCACCCGTTTGTGTGCAGTGATGCAGTTGCCGTCAGCCCCTGAGAGCCCAATTGACGGAGCATTCAAGGCATTCAGTGACGCAACAACCTGTTTGTTGATCAGTC
>JBIJAE010000066.1:0-7458 GCA_044345895.1 Chitinophagaceae bacterium | reverse complement strand
CTTTATTGTTGGTATTGGGCAATGGCAGTTTTCAATGCTTCAATGAATGATGTTGCGTCTTCAATGGTCAGGGCCAAAGAAGGAAGCAGTCTGATCACATTGGGTTTTGCTTCTCCAGTAAATATCCTGTGTTTGAAGAGCAGGTCTTTTTTCAGGTTCTTGTGGGAATCGGGTACATCAAAACCAATCATCAGGCCATATCCCCTGACACCACTGAGTTCAGGTATGGCCTTGAGTGCTGTTTGAAGGTAGTCGCCAACGGCTGCCGCATTCTGCATCAATGCTTCCTGTTCAATCACTTCCAGCACAGCGAGTGCTGCTGCACAGGCCAGGTGATTCCCTCCAAATGTGGTGCCCAACATGAAATGTTTTGCTTTGATTTTAGGAGAGATGATGATCCCTCCAATCGGAAATCCATTGCCCATTCCTTTGGCCATGGAGTAGATGTCTGCATCAACCCCAGCAAAATCATGGCTGAAAAATTTCCCTGACCGCCCGTAACCGCACTGCACACTGTCTGCAATATAGATGGCCCCAAAATCGTCACATTGTTTTCTGATGGCCTGCAGAAAAGCGTTGCTGGCCACATTGATACCTCCAACACCCTGGATTCCTTCTACAATGACTGCAGCAACCTCGTTGCCTTCTTGCCTGAAATGTGCCTCCAATGCCTCAATATCATTGAATGGGAGAAAACTGATGTTGTCGGTTTCATTGACGGGAGCAACGATATTGGGATTGTCTGTAGCTGCTACAGCCAGTGAAGTTCTGCCATGGAATGCTTTGGTGAAGGCCACGATTTTTTTTCTTCCTGTATGGAAAGAGGCAAGCTTGAGGGCATTCTCATTGGCCTCTGCGCCTGAGTTGCAAAGAAACAAGTCAAAGTCTTTTTTACCTGATACCTCACCAAGTTTTGCTGCCAGTTCATCCTGCAAAGGAATTTTGATGGAATTGGAGTAGAAGGCAATCTGGTGGAGTTGGTCTTCTATGCGTTTGACCCAATGGGGATGGGTGTGCCCGATGCTGATAACCGCATGGCCACCATAGAGGTCCATGTACTCAGTATTGTTATTGTCCCAAACCCTTGTGCCTTTGGCATGGGTGATGGTGATATCGTTGATGGGGTAAACGTCAAATGTTTTCATGATGCCTTGTAAAGATTGTTAGCGATGTCTGCGGACAATTTGATTCCCTTGATCATGGCCGAGCTCAGTCCCTGGTATTCCATTTCGTTGAGTCCTGCAATGGTGCACCCTTTTGGAGAAGTGACCTTGTCGATCTCCTGTTCCGGGTGGCTCTTGTTTTCGGTCAGCAGCTTGGCTGCACCCAATGCGGTTTGTGCGGCAATTTTTAATGCATCTCCGGCATGAAAGCCAATCTCTACACCTCCTTGAGAAGCGGCCCTGATGGTGCGCAGAAAGAAGGCAATTCCACAGGCACACAAGGCAGTGGCTGCACTCATCATGTTTTCTTCAATGATGATGCTTTGCCCCATGGTATTGAACAATGCCTGCACCATGTTGATGTCTTTCTGTGTTGCATTGGAAGACGAGAGGCAGGTCATGCTTTCCCTCACTTTCATGGCAGTATTGGGCATGGCCCTGATGATCCTTGTCTGATCACCCAGTATTGTTTTGAAAACGCTGGTATGTGCGCCGGTAACAACCGATACAATCAGCTGTTTTTTGCTGTTCATTGAAGGCCTGATTTCCTCCAGCAATTCGTTGAGCTGTTGCGGCAGCACACAAACAAAAATGGTGTCTGCACCCTTGATGGCTTCTGTGTTGGAGAGGCTGGTCTTGAACCCTTTTTTTTGCAGTTCAGCAAGCGCTTTTGCATTGCGCTTGGTGAGGGTGATGTCTTGCTTTTTGCAGGCACCACTTTCTGCCAGGCCCTCTGCCAGTGCCATCCCTATATTGCCTGCTCCGAGTATGGTTGCTTTCATGTTGTAGTATTAAAAGGCTGCTGCCTTTAGGTTGAGTCCGGCTGTTTGATCCAACCCGAACAGGATGTTCATGTTTTGGACTGCTTGTCCGCTGGCCCCTTTGAGGAGGTTGTCGATTGTGCTGTGCACAACAATCTTGCTGCCTTCCTGCTCAATGAAGATCACACACTTGTTGGTGTTCACCACCTGCTTCAGGGAAATCGGCTTGTCTGCCATGATGGTAAAAGGATGGTCTTTGTAGAACTCCTTGTACATATCCTGGATGGTTTCAAGAGATTGGTCAGTGCTGATGGTTGAGGAAACAAAGATACCCCTGGTGAAATCACCTCTCCAGGGCACAAAATGCACTGCTGCTTGATCATCCTGTTGCAACTGGTGCAAGGACTGATGGATCTCTGCAACGTGCTGGTGGGTCAATGTTTTGTAAGCTTGAATGTTGTTGGCCCTCCAGCTGAAATGGCTGGTGGCACTCAATGATTGCCCTGCGCCGGTAGAACCGGTGATGCCTGTGGCATATACATCCTTCAGCAATCCTGCTTTTGCCAGTGGTAACAATCCCAGTTGGATGGCTGTTGCAAAACAACCAGGATTGGCGATATTTTTTGCAGTGGCGATCTTTTCTTGATTGATTTCCGGCAAGCCGTATACAAAGGTTCTTTCTTCCTGATGGGCATCCTTGTTGAGCCTGAAATCATTCGCCAAATCAATGATCCTGATGCTTTCTTCAATGGTATTTTCTTTGAGGAATTTGGTGGATTCGCCATGGCCCAGGCAAAGAAAAAGAAGATCGATGTTGTTGTTGATCTCTCCGGAAAACAGCAGATCGGATGACCCAAGCAGGTCCTGGTGTACATGGTGCAAGGGATTGCCGGCATTGCTTTTGCTGTGCACGAAGGCAATCGTAGCGTGGGGGTGAACAAGAAGCAGCCGAATCAATTCACCGCCTGTATAGCCAGCCCCGCCGATGATACCAATCCTGATCTTGTTGTTCATGGGATTGAATTTAATCTTTTTTATTTTCGTTTTGAACAGCATTCCAGATGATGGTCTGGTTTCCGAAGATCTTGCTGAAGCCCCTGACATCATTGCCGGTGAAGCCTGAATTCATTTCACCATACTTGCCAAACTTGCTGTTCATCAGGTCGTAGGAAGATTCAATACCGGTTACCTGGAACCTGTACGGCATCAGTTGAACAAACACTTTTCCGGTTACATTTTCCTGTGAATGTTCGAGGAAGGCTTCTATGTCACGCATCACCGGATCCATAATCTGGCCCTCATGCAACCAGTTGCCATAGAACTGTGAAAGGGTGTCTTTCCATTGCAACTGCCATTTGGTGAGGACATGTTTTTCCAGTGCATGGTGGGCTTTGAGTATCACCATGGGTGCAGCGGCTTCAAAACCAACCCTTCCCTTGATGCCGATGATGGTATCGCCAACATGGATGTCACGGCCTATGCCGTAAGGTCCTGCGATGGACTGAAGGTATTGTATGGCTTCGGAGGGGTGTTCGAAATGTCTGGCATTGACTGAAACGAGTTCACCTTTTTCAAAACCAAGCACGGCCTCTTCTGCATCTTGTTTGGTTACCTGTGTAGGCCAAGCGGATTCAGGGAGCATGCCTTTTGAGGAGAGGGTTTCTTTTCCTCCCACACTGGTTCCCCAAAGTCCTTTGTTGATGGAGTACATGGCTTTTTCAGCATTCATGTTGACACCCTTGGATTGCAGGTACTCAATTTCCTGCTCACGGCTCAGTTTCAGGTCTCGTATTGGCGTGATGATTTCCACTCCCGGTATCATGATATGGAAGACCATGTCAAACCTGACCTGGTCATTTCCTGCTCCAGTGCTGCCATGGGCTACTGCATCAGCCCCAAGTTTTTGGGCATGTTCTGCAATATGTATGGCCTGGCTCAGGCGCTCTGCACTCACGCTAAGTGGATAGGTATTGTTTTTGAGCACATTGCCATATACCAGGAACCGGATGATACGGTCATAGTATGTTTTTACGGCATTGACAGTTGTGTGGGAGGCAACGCCCAGGGCATGGGCATGTTTTTCGATATTGCTTAGTTCTTCTTCTGTAAAACCACCGGTATTGACGATAATGCTGTGCACTTCATAGCCTTGCTCTTCAGCGAGGTATTTCACGCAATAGGTGGTATCTAATCCGCCACTGAATCCGAGTATTACTTTTTTTGACATGGTATCGCTTGCTTTAGAAATTGAAAAATGGTGAGAGAAGGCCCTTCAACGACTTCGACGACTTCTCCTCTTTTTTTAGAAAAGGTTTCAGGAGTTTCCATTCCCTGAACCTGAGCAGCCTTTCAAGGCCTTTTGCATTTTCATCAAAAAACTGTTTTGTTTCTTCCGGCTCATAATGGTCTTTGGGATCATAGAGCATCGCTGTACACATGCAGTTTTTTCTTTCCTTGCTCATCAGGATTTCGTAATTGATGCAGCTTTTGCATCCTGCCCAGAAGTCCTCATCCTGTGTGAGTTCTGAATAGGTAACTGGCTCGTATCCCAGTTCAGAATTTATTTTCATGACGGCCAGTCCTGTGGTGAGGCCGAAAATTTTTGCATCGGGATAGGTGGTTCTGCTGAGCTTGAACACGGTTTGTTTGATCAATTTGGCCAACCCGCTTTTTCTCAATGTGGGCTTTACAATCAATCCTGAATTGGCCACATATTCTCCTCCCCAGGTTTCTATGTAACAAAAACCAGCCCATTCTCCTGCCTCTGTAAGGGCAATCACGGCCTTCCCTTCGCTCATTTTTTGGCGGATATAATCAGGGCTTCTTTTGGCAATACCTGTTCCACGGGCTTTTGCGGACTCTTCCATTTCCAGGCAGATTTCTTCGGCAAACCCATAATCCTGCTCACTGGCGATATGTATATCAAAAACTTGTTTTTGCTGTTCCATTTGTGCGGCGAATTGAAAAATTGACTGTTGCCGGATAAAGCCACTGATGGCTCAACCGGGTAAACGACTAGTGTCGGACTGAGGGGTGGTATCTATCAACGTCGTACCAAAAATGGAATCGGTCGGCGTAAAAAAACTGTTCCGTTTGGTACAGCAAAAACCCAACGCATGGAAGCGGCAGGAGCCGTTTCTGCTATTGATGATGAGGTCAGGTTTTTAATCATTTTTCTGTGTCTGTCTTGTAAAGAAAAATTGTGAGTTGCAAATAAACTGATTTTTTTTAGAAAAAAGGCTAAAATCAGGGATAAGTTTAGTGTACCGGAACCGGTTGGTCAGATCCAGTGCTGGCGTGAATGGCCTGACTAATTTCTTTGATGAGCGCAGGATCTTTCTCAATGGCGTTGCCAACCACAATGATATCTGCGCCTGCTTTGCAGTTTTCGTATGCTTTTTCAGCGGTGGTAATGCCTCCGCCGATGATCAGTGGAATAGCGGTATGGGATGAAACTGCCGCAATCATTGCAGCTGGAATAGGCTTTCTGGCCCCACTGCCCGCATCCATGTACAGGAGTTTAAGCCCCAGCATTTCTCCCGCCATTGCTGTGCAAACTGCGATTTCATTCTTATCAGAGGGAATAGGGTTGGCATTGCTGATGTAAGATACTGTTGTGGGAGCCCCTCCATCAATCACCATGTATCCCGTGGACATCACCTCAAGCCCACTTTTCCTGACGACGGGAGCAGAGACCACATGTTGGCCTATTAACAATTCTGGGTTTCTTCCTGAAATAAGGGAAAGGTAGAGGAGTGCGTCTGCAAAGGGTGTAACCTGCGATGGACTTCCTGGGAAAAGCACCACCGGTATAGCGCATTCCTTTTTTATGTGTTGAACCAATTCTTCCAGGTGGTCGCTGACCACCAGACTGCCTCCTACAAAAATGAAATCCACCGAAGCTTCTGTGCACAAACGAATCAAATCATCTGCTTTGGCAACAGATGTTTTGTCTGGATCAACCAACACGGCAAAGGATTTTTTGCCTTTGTTTTTGTTTTCCAGTATCGTAGTGTAGACGGAGTGATGCATTTTTGGGGCTATTCTATTGCAAATGTGCGAAAAACTTTCTTATAAACGAAGGAAACTGGAAAGCTGTATGATGTTATTCGTACTGTAGTCCTTGTTTCTTCCCTCAGTATACACCAACATGTACCCGACTTCCAGGTCAGCATGTTTGCCCAGGCGGTAACCGGTTCCGGCATAGGTTCGTGACTGGTCAAACAGTTTTCGGTTAACATGGCTTGCCCCGGCAATATTGAAGAAAAATTCATTCTGGGCTACCCAGTAAATTCCTTTTGTCCATTTTTCTGCCTTTGAAAAAGGGCTGATCCACCTGTTGAAATACCTGAGTCTTGCATTGAACTTGGGGTCTGATTTGACGATGTCGCTACCAGCAATTTTCAACACAGGTATCCACCTTTCTTCCATCCTGATCCTGTGTTGCAGCAATGCTTTTTTCACTTGTTTGTTGATGCCAAGTTGTTGCCATATCCTGTTGTCTGAAACACCATCTCTTACGGCTTCAATTGTTTTCCAGTTTTGAATCAATGCCACTCCTGCGCTGAGTGAAACTGTTTTGTTCAGAACATAGGTCAATCCTGGCCTGAGGATGAATGTCTCAGGTTGTTTCCATTGGTCATTTGACCGCAGCTGGCTGTCAAAAATAAAGTTGAACGATGGACTCAGTGCGATTGTATGAACCGTCATTCCCCAGCCACTGAATTTGCTTTGTTGTGCTGTTGTAAACAATGAAAAAAGTAAAAGTAAAAACGAAACGAAGACGCGGTAATATAACTTCAAAGTGAGCGTGATTTTTGTTGAACCAAAGGTAGACATTCGTCATGCCAATTGGAGGGTTGTATCATCCATTGCCCCCCCTTTTTTTTCAACCTTTGGTTATTGATTTCCCCAAAAACTGCCAAATATTTTTTTACAAAATGGTGAACAAAATCCGAAATCCACTGCCATTGCGGATTGTTGTAGTTATCAACAGGGTGTTGATATTTAGGGGTTTGAAATCAGACAATAGGTAGATATTTTCGTACTCTGTCCTTGAAAATCGACAGAATTCACCAAAATTTAACATTTTACCGATATGGCAAACCACAAATCAAAGGCAACCGCCAGCAGCAGCACACAGGGCCTGAAGTTCAAAAGACAGTTTACCTCAGACAAGGTAGGCGTCTATGAAATGTTTGACTACGATTATCGTACCTCGGTAATCCGTAACCCCAGTGGTGAGGTTGTTTTTGAAATGAACAATGTTGAGGTTCCAAAGCAATGGAGCCAGATTGCAACAGATATCATCGCACAAAAATACTTCAGGAAGGCGGGTGTTCCCCAGGCTGACGGTTCTCTTGGAAGAGAGACTTCTGCCAAGCAGGTTGCACACCGTATGGCACATTGCTGGAGGGTATGGGGAGAGCGTTATGGATATTTCGCTTCAACAGAAGATGCAACTGTTTTCTATGAGGAGCTCGTATACTCTATCCTCAGCCAGGCCTGTGTTCCCAACTCACCACAGTGGTTCA
>JBIJAE010000176.1:0-4143 GCA_044345895.1 Chitinophagaceae bacterium | reverse complement strand
GGTTATTATTATTACAATGGAACAAGCTGGATTAGACTTTCCATAATTTCAAAATTGGATGACCTAATTGATGTCAAAAAAGAAGGATCTAATTTTACTCAAAGTATACTCATTGGAAGTAAAACTACTGGTGTTTTAAATTCAGCAACAGATAATGTAGGAATGGGTTTTAGTGTATTTAAGAGCCTTACAAATGGAATTAGCAACACTAGTGTTGGATCATTTGCATTAGAGAATCTGACTACTGGTTATCAGAATACATCTATTGGAAGAGCTTCATTATTTTCTAATGTATCGGGATTCCAAAATACAGCTATCGGAAATGCTGCTTTAGCATTTAATGTGAATTCATATTCAAACACAGCTGTAGGATCAGAAACTTTATATAGTAATACCGGAAGTTACAATACTGCTGTTGGAACCAAGGCATTACATTCTAATACAACTGGAACATACAATACAGCTCTTGGCTATAATGCTTCAGTTTCTTCTTCTGTGTTACAAAATGCCACAGCAATTGGTGCAAATGCACAAGTATCTCAAAGCAATTCGATTCAACTTGGTTCCGGAACAGTAGAATGGGTTCGAACTTCTGGTAAATTTACATGTGATTCTTATTACACGAATTCCGATGAACGTTTGAAAACAAATTATAAAAACATTGATGGCGGAGTGAATATAGTGCTTAAACTTCAGCCATATAGCTATGAATTGGTTTCGGAAGGAGCTGATCCAGATAAGACACTCAGTGTAAATTATACTGCTTTAATCCCTCTTCTCACTAAAGCCATTCAAGAGCAAGAACAACGAATAGTTGATCTAGAGCATAAATTATTTGAGTCTTCGAATGGAAAAAGAAAATCAAAAAATAAAAAAACAAGGCCCAATGTACAGGATTAAGTATTTGCTATCATTAACACTTTCGCTGCTGGCGGTATTTGTTTCACAAGCTCAGATACTTACCACTAATAATACTTCATCTTTGACAATCCAAGCCGGAACAACGTTTTCTGCAGGTGGTCTCACGCTCATACCTGCCAATCACTTTACCTTTAAAGAAGGAAATGGCATTATTCGAGATACAGGTGTGGCTCATCCTGCAAGTAAAGCTCTGATTGAACGTGCTTACTTGTTTACAAAAGCCACTACCCCATATCAAGGGATGATTCATTTTAATTACCACGATTCTGACTTGAACGGTTTAAATGAATCAGGCCTAGAACTTCATGTCCATGATGGGGTTAATTGGAAACCACATACCGCTTCGAAACACGACCATCAGCAAAATATGCACAGTTCTTTACTGTCTGGTGTTAATCTTTTTAAGTTAACTCTAGTGGATAGAAAAAGTTTGATAAGTAAACGAGAGCCTTTACCTGTTCATGTGTTGACTAATCCTGTCATTACAGGTCAGATTAGCTTGTTGGTAGAAAAAGATTGTGAACTAGTCTTAGTTAATTCTACTGGACAGTCTATAATGCAAAAAAAGCTATCAAGAGGCTGGCACACTTGGGATGTAGGACATTATCCTAATGGTACATATTATCTAAGTGACTCGAGAGGATTGGGTACTGCAGTTCCTATCGTATTTCGTTAAGTGAAAAAACCTACAAAAACGGTTTACTATTTTACCAGCCCTTTCTTCACCATAAATTCAAAAACCAACTTCGCCAGATAATTGTATCCATCTTTATTGGGATGCACACCATCACTGGCTGTCATTAAATTGGACCGGCCTTCAAATGGCTTGGTTAGGTCAAGAAAATAAGCACCTTCCGCCTTTGCGATATTCCTGATTCTTTTACGCAGCTCCCAGACCCTGGGTCTTCTCAGAGACAGGTCAATCTTTCTTTCGGGCGATAAACCCTCCGTGCTAATGACCATATCCAGAGGGCTGGAAAGGATAAAAGTACAATTGGGATTGATGCGTTTTACTGCCTCAATATATGCGGAATAATCCTTTTCAAAGTCACCAATATGTTCCCAATTATATCGAGGTGTACTTACCGTTTCGTTTGTACCAACTTCAATGACAAGAATATCTGGACGGAACAACTTCAATGAGTCCAATGTCTTCTAAATATTTGGACTACCAAAGCGGATTACCGTAGCACCACCTATACCATAGTTCTTCACCTCATATCCAGTATATCCATTGCCATGCAAGAGCGCATTTAAAACAGCAGGATAAGATGCTGAAGATGGATTCTGGACCCTGGCACCAAAGGTGATGCTGTTGCCTATACAGGCAATTTGAACCTTTGTGCTTTGCGCAATGCTTTTTTGAAAATAAACCAAGCAAATAACGAATAAGAATAAATGCTGAAATGCCTTACCCATAATGTTTTCATTTAACTGTATTTTATGTGTACACTTAATACCCCTATTGGGTTATTTGTCAAGCTGAGTTGTACACCTAATGGCTCTAATATAGTATCTTTAAAACCATTAACCAGATAAAATTGAACATTTTGCCCTCAATTAAGGGCAGATGAAAAACGAAATTGATTCATAAATCTTTGAAGAAACGATCATGAAAAACAATAGAAAATCCTTTTCCCTGTTGCTGTTTGTTCTTTTTTTCGTCGGGATCACAGTCAAGGCCCAATTATTCGTGAGCGTTGACAGCAAAGCAATTCAAATTCAATCAGAAAAAACTACATATTCCTTTACACCCATTTTCACCATTTTATACAGTGCCACAGATCCTGACATGATGATGAAACCGTTGAACATCAAATCTTTGTCCTACAACGTGTTGACGTGGAAGGTTAAAGACAGCAGCAAGGCTGATTTTGTACAAAAGGTTATTGGTAAAGAAACGGCTGGAGACGGTTTCGATGACCGAATTTTGAGAAAGGCACCTGAAAAACGGACCGGAGCCATCCACAATGTGGGTGAATCGACAAGCATAACTGCTAACAATGTTCGACAAGTTGGCGACACTGCTTTCTTTGAGTTTCCGGCTTCCTCAAAGTTTATTTTAAAAGCCTATGTTTTAAAGAAAGCAAAGCCCTACCCTATTTTACAATACGAGCTACAACCTCTGGTGCAAGGTTATTTCAGTGTGGGATATACGGGCGCTCCCGCTCTGACAGAGGAAAAAGCGGAGGGCATCTGGCAACCGCTGATTTGGCAAGAAAAAAGGATTCCGGAAAACGCTTTTCTCACACCAGCATTCATGGCAACTCTTCCAACCACAATGGTTTTCGACGGAAAAAATACGATTGGTGTAATGGCATCACCGGACGCAATCCCTTTTCAACCCTTACCGGTTTTGGCAAACAGCCAATTCGGCATTGGCTTGCTTAATTCCCAAAAGAACATACAACCCAGTGTATATGCGCCAATCCCTGGAGGATTCAAGTCAAAAATGAAGGCAGGTGAGCCATTCAGCTTTTCCCTGCACTTGGTGGTGGAGCCCCAGACCATCAATCGCACCTATGAAAGCATCGCAAGGAAAATGTTTGGCTTTAAAGATTACCGCAGCAATGCCATCAGTACACTGAACAAAACTTTGGACAATATCATAGACTATTCCTTGTCAGGATATACCTGGTATGTAGATAGCCTGAAAGGATATGCATATGCAACCGATGTGCCAGGTGCTGTCAAAAACGTATCCAGCCTGAATCCACTGGAACTGGCCATTGTGCGGGACGATGTCAACATGTTTGAGAAAAGGGCTTATCCGCAAATTGAATACATGCTTTCCCGGGAAAAATTTCTTTTCAGTTTGGACAGTACACAAAAGATTCAGAATCCATCACGGAGATTAAAAGGACCCGTTGCTCCCTTGTCAGAGCTGGGCGCATTGTATACTGTCCTCGGAAAGCAAAATCCTTTTTTCTTACAGCAGATGGAAAAGGAATATGGTAATGCGAGAACCAGGAACCTGGATATAGAGGAAAAAGGAAATAGCTGGATCAATGCGATGCACTTGTTCACAACAACTGGCGATTCCGCTTACCTGAAGACTGCAATTGCCAAAGCTTCCGTTTACCTGAAAACAAGGGTTAATACAGCACAAACTGATTTTAAGGATCCGCTTGCGGGTGGGTTTTTCTTCTGGCCAGCCTATACCAACCGATGGATTGAACTCTTGCAACTCTATGAGATTACAAAAGAAAGATCTTTCTTTTG
>JBIJAE010000149.1:0-4648 GCA_044345895.1 Chitinophagaceae bacterium | reverse complement strand
CGGTTACGTTGGGGAAATAATCTGTCCCAACAGTACCCGCAAAACCAACTAAGCTATCCACAAAGGCAATACTTCGGAAAAAAGTTCCTTTCTTCTCCAATTGCTTTTCCCAGGTTTCGCCGCCATTTTTTGTGTGATAAATATTTCCGTAACCGTTTACATACCAACCTTCTGTTTCATTGATGAAAGTGATGTCGTCTTGTTTGCCCGGATAGCGCTCCGTAGTTACTTTTTTCCACCCTTTTTCAGGTAGTTTTATTTCATCCTTTTTAGATTGCACTTTATTGCTCACATTTACTTGAGCATTTATATTGCTATAGCTAAATGTCATGAGAAATAAAAATAGCAAGCCATTTACTGTTTTATTGTCCTTCATTTAATTATATACTATTTCGAAAGCTGGAGAGAATTGAAAAATCTATTTTTTAATTCCACAGAGGCGTCTTCAGCACGTTTTTGATGAACAATATTTACTGTATGAACACCATCAATAAAAATATATACTGTTATCTCTAATTTTTTTCCATTTCTCGTTCCACTTACGATGAGATGTAGCACTTGCTTTCCGCTAATTTGTTTGACCTCCGAAGATAAAACCGAAGCATCGCTACTAACCTGGGCAACAAAACTTTGTTCAAGTTTTTCCCAAAAAGATGTTTCTTGCTGAGCGGCCTCCAGTACATCAGCCTTCATACCACTACTTTTTTCAAGATTGGTTGCCATTGCGTAAAAACTGGCTGTACTGTCAGCTAATTTGATGGTGTGTTGTACACCTATGTCCTGCAAATTACGAGTGGTAGGTTTCTCGGGAAATACAACAGAAACTTTCTCAGTTAATTGAATTTTCGTCTCTTGTGACATAACTGCGAACGGACAAAAAATCAAGATCAAACGAATGATGATTGACTTGCTCATAAAAGATTATTTGAAAGTAAACATAAATTATAGCCTAGCTCTAAAATGTCGAATAGTACAAATGGTAAGTATGTGCGATAGATGGTTATTCCCCACTCCAAGCGTCCATTATACCTGATTTAATATCAGTATAACTTGTGAATAGATAAATGACTAAAATGATAATGAAAATTGTCTTCCAGTGTGTTTTTACTAATGCTTTTAAGTCATTTAAGAACTGATTCATATCTGTGATTTTAAGTGTGAAATTAAATTCGTATGGTTTTACTTCAGATTTTGGAGATAACTCAGAGACATCCGCGTTCAGCACTCTACCAAGAGAATTCAAAGAGTGAAGGCTCGGTTTTACTTCTCCATTCTCAATCCTTTGAATTGTTCTCAGTGTTACTCCTGCTTCATCTGCAAGCTGCTGCTGAGTAAGACCTTGTTTGATTCTGAAATCCTTAATCGATACCATATTACAGATACAAATTTGACTATGAATTAATTATGAAAAAAAGACATCCTTACGTCATCTATGCGTCAGCCTGTCGAAATTCGTTTAGAAGAGCAGAATGTCGCCTTTTTTCGCCCGCACAACTATAGCCTACAATAATTTTAACTAAAATATTTTAAAAATTCCGCCTTGTAATTTAATTCCCAATCAAATCCCTGATTACCACTGAGGCAGCAGTTGCGCCAAACACGGCAGGCAAATATGAAATGGTGCCATAGGCGGACTTCTTGAAATTCTTGCCATCAGTGAGCATGAGGCTTTCTTTGATGGGGTCTTCGGGGGAGAATACCACTTTGATGCCTTTCCTGATGCCATGGTTTTTCAGGTTTTTCCTGATCTGTTGGGCAAAAGGGCAATTATAGGTTTTGGAGATGTCAACCACCTGGAGCCTTGTTGGATCGAGCTTTGCGCCGGCTCCCATGCTGCTGACCACCTTGACTTTTTTCTCAAAAGCCAGCCTCAGAAAAGTGATCTTGGGCGTGATGCTGTCGATGGCATCAATCACATAATCGGGTTGCAAAGACAATTGCTCTTCCACCATTTCAGGATTAACGAAGGACTTGACTACATTCAATTCAATTTCAGGGTTGATGGCCCTCAGCCTTTCTTCCATGATCAGGGCCTTTGAAACACCATGGTTGGTGGCCAATGCAGGCAATTGCCTGTTCCTGTTGGTGGGATCCACCACATCTCCATCAATGATGGTCATCTTGCCGATACCACTCCTGGCAATGAATTCAGCAGCAAAAGACCCAACGCCACCCAATCCCACCACCATCACATGTTGCGTTGTCAGGTGCCTGAGTTTGTCTTCGCCAATCAGCAGTTCAGTACGGGAAAGCCAGGATGTATCCATTGGTTTTGGGGTATAGGGGTTTAATGGTTTAGAGGGGCTGGAATTACTGTAAAAATAAACATAGCTCCTTAAAATTGCGTAAATTGTAAATTAAACACTTTAAAAACCCCTAAACCCCTAAACCCCTAAACCCCTAAACCCCTAAACCCCTAAACCCCTAAACCCCTTCAACAACATGAACCGCCGCTCCTTCCTCCAAACTTCTGCCATCTTCGGATCTGGACTATTTTTATCAAATGATCTACTGGCCCTCGCGTCAAAACCGAATTCGAAATTCGGAGGGGTGCAGGTGGGTGTGATAACCTATTCTTTCCGAAGCATGCCCGGCAGTGCTGAACAAATCCTGCAATATTGCTTGCAGAGCGGGGTCAGTGCCATTGAGTTGATGGGGGATGCAGCGGAAGCATTTGCCGGCTGCCCAACCAATATCAGTGACAAAAAACTGCGCAGCGAAAAAATGAGGGAATGGCGCGAATCAGTTTCAATGGATAAGTTTGTTGAACTGAGAAAAATGTTCAAAAAAGCAGGGGTCAGCATCTATGCCTTCAAGCCAGATGCCCTGGGCATGAACAACTCTGATGGAGAAATCGAATATGCCCTGAAAGCCGCTAAGGCTTTGGGCGCAAAATCTGTTACCCTGGAACTCACCAAACCCGAACATTCCAAGCGCCTGGGTGATCTTGCCTCCAAGCACAAGGTATACATCGGGTACCATAACCATACACAAGGAAATGATACAGCCTGGGATGAAGCCCTGGCGCAGTCTCCTTACAATTCCATCAACCTTGATTTCGGGCATTATATCGCCGCAGGCGGAAAGAATACGAAGGAATCTTTGCTGGCCTTCATTGAAGCAAAGCACGACAGGATTACCAGCATGCACATGAAAGACAGGGCCAGCAAAGAAAAGGGAGCCGCCAACATGCCCTGGGGACAAGGCGATACACCCATCAAAGACGTGCTCTTGTTGATGAAAAACAAACAATACAAGTTTCCTGCATCCATTGAGGTAGAATATGCCATTCCAGCCGGTTCTGATGCAGTTAAAGAAGTTGCCAAATGTGTTGAATATGCAAAGGGGATTCTCAGCTGAGAACCCCCTTTTATTCAATCAAAACTGATCAATTAATTTACTTTACCGGCATCAGGCGGAACACGTTTCCAGGATTCTCAACACTTACGTAAAGGTATCCGTCCCTTCCCATTTCAATGTTGCGGAGTCGTCCAATGTTGAGCAATATTTTTTCCTCACCCACCACCTTGTTGTCTTTCATGATGCAACGGTTCAGGTAAGCAAAACGCAATGAACCTACCATCAGGTTTCCTTTCCAGGCAGGATACTTATCACCGGTCACAAAAGCCAGTCCGCTCGGAGCAATGGAAGGAATCCAATAGGTAACAGGCTGTTGCATGCCTTCTTTTTTGCTGATCGGCGTGATGGGCTTGCCATCGTAGTTGATGCCATAAGAAATGACAGGCCAGCCATAGTTGGTTCCAGCCTTGATGATGTTCAGCTCATCTCCACCACGAGGACCATGTTCATTTTCCCAGATCAGGCCAGTTACAGGATCCATGGCCATGCCCTGAGGATTCCTGTTGCCATAGGTATAGATGGAAGCAATGGCCTTCTCTTTTCCAACAAAAGGATTGTCAGCAGGGATCGATCCATCATCTTTGATCCTGTGGATCTTTCCAGGTGCAGTGGTGATGTCTTGCGGGAATATTTTTTCCTGGCCACGCTCGCCCATGGATATAAAAAGAAACCCTTTCTTGTCAAAAACCAACCTTGAGCCATAGTGATACCTGGTGCTGGTATAGGGATACCCCTCAAAAACTTCCTGCTGTTCAACAAACTCGCCATCCTTGATTTTTCCACGAACAACTGCAGTGGTGCCTAATTTCTTGCCATCAACCATTTTAGGCTTTGAATAAGAAATATAGACCCATCCATTCTCGGCATATTTCGGGTGAATGGCCACGTCAAGCATTCCACCCTGTCCTTCGGCCAACACTTCAGGAGTACCCTTGATGGCCGTCTTGTTTTTCTTGTTGTCAACATGGTACAGGGTTCCACTTTTATCTGTCACCAAAAAATTAAGATCCGGCAACTGTTCCAAACCCCATGCACTGTTCAGTCCTGTTGCAACAGTGTCCAACAATACCGTCATGCCATTTGATTTAAAAATGGCAGGCCCTTCAACTTTTTTCTTGTCTTTTGTAAAACTGTATTGTTCAACCGTTTTCAGGCTTTCCACAATCAGGTCTGCCAGGGCCTCAATATCTTTTGCAGGAATAACCTCGTTCCAGGATGGCATGCCAAAATCAGCATAGCCGTTGGTGATGCTCTTGATCAGGTCTTCTTTTTTGTTGCCATGTTTCCA